>JAEVZN010000246.1 GCA_023392205.1 Pseudomonadota bacterium | reverse complement strand
GTCTATGTCTGGAAGAAGGGCGCCGACGGCAAGATCACCTATGAGGAATTGCCGGCCGACAAGCAGGGCTCGTAAGGGCTCTCGTTCAGCCAAACGTGAAGGAAAAGCCCGCCTCATCGGCGGGCTTTTTCGTTCACCGTCGGGCAATTCCTGCGCCGTGTGTGGGCTGAGACAAGACGGCGCGGCCGAAAGCATGGAACCGCTGCCCGTTTTTCGATTTGGTTGCAGAGGCGTGGCTGCGGGGGCGCCGACCATGGCGGGGGTGCTTCATGAAGCTCTTGTTCGTCCATCCTGGACCGCTGCTTTATACGCGGGTATTTCTGCGGCTCGAACCGCTCGGACTCGAACTCGTTGCCGATACCGCGCGGCGCGCCGGGCATGCCGTAAAACTCATCGATATTCAGGTCGAAAGCCACGCGGATTATCACAAGCTGATCGCGGAAGGGCAGCCGGATTTGGTCGCGTTTTCCTGCAATTATCTCGCCAATGTCCCCGAAATCGTCGATCTCGCCAAACAGACAAAGGTCGTTCTGCCCGAATGTTTTGTTTGCGTCGGCGGTCATAGCGCCTCGTTCACCGCGCACGCCATTGTGGAACACGGCGAAGGCGCAATCGATTGCGTGCTCAAGGGTGAAGGTGAAGCCGGCATCGTCAAATTGCTGGACGCCATTGCCGGCGACCGGGACGCCGTAGACCGCGTTCCCGGCGCGGTCACCATGGACGGCGAAGGACCGGCGCCGCATTTCGTGCACAGCCTCGACGACGGAAGGCCGGCCCGCGATCTTCTGCGCCATCGCCACAAATATTTCATCGGCATTCTCGATCCCGCGGCCTCGATCGAGTTCTCACGCGGATGCCCTTGGGATTGCTCCTTCTGCAGCGCCTGGACATTCTATGGACGCAGCTACCGGCTGGTCAGTCCCGAACGCGTGGTCGAGGATTTGGCGTCGATCGCCGAGCCCGGCGTCTTCATCGTTGACGATGTCGCCTTCGTACACGAGCGTCACGGCTTCGGCATCGGCGACGCGATTGCAAAGAAGGGGCTGCGCAAGAAATATTATCTGGAAACACGCGGCGACGTGCTGTTGCGCAACAAGGAGGTCTTCCAATTCTGGAAGACGCTCGGCCTCGAATACATGTTTCTCGGCATCGAGGCGATGGACGAGGACGGCCTGCGCAAGTACCGCAAGCGCGTGCCGCTGGGTCGGAATTTCGAGGCGCTGGAATTCGCCCGTTCACTCGGCATCGAGGTCGCCATCAACCTGATTGCCGATCCGGACTGGGACGAGGACCGCTTCGCGACCATCCGCGAATGGTGTCTCGAGGTGCCGGAAATCGTCAATATCAGCATCAATACGCCTTATCCGGGGACCGAGAGCTGGCTCACCGAGCCTCGGGACCTGGCGACGCGCGACTACAGGCTGTTCGATATTCAGCACGCGGTGCTGCCGACGAAGCTGCCGCTCGAGAGGTTCTACCGCGAACTCATCGAAACCCAGCGCGTGCTTTATCGCAAGCATCTGAACTGGCGCACTGCGCCGCTGGTCGCAAAGGAAGCGCTCGGCCTGCTGATGCGCGGGCAGACCAATTTCGTGCGCGGCATGATGCTCTACAACAAGACCTACAATGTCGAGAAGATGATGGCCGACCACGCGCGGCCGGTCCACTATGAGATCCCGCCAAGAAGTCCCGCCGAACCAGCGCCGGCCGCGGTTAAACCTGCCATCAAGGCGGCAGATCTCTACATCCATGCCCCGCGCGGACGTGCCGGACGCCATATCGACGATTCGACCGAGCAATTTGTCGATGCAACGCGCATGGGCGATGCGGCGCCGTGACCGCCGGACGCGGCCAGGTCACGCTTGAACCCCGCCCCGGTTTGCACCTGACGAGAGTCGGGGTGACACCGCGCCGCAAATCACTCTACACCCTCCCCCATGCCCGATTTCTCCCCCCAGCAGGACGCCGCGTTGCGCGCCGTGGCCGATTGGGTGTAAGCCCGGCCCGGCCATGGCTCCACGCCGCAATTGTTTCGCCTGTTTGGCTTTGCCGGCACCGGCAAGACCACGCTGGCGCGTCATCTGGCCGAAAGCGTCGAGGGCAAGGTGTCGTTTGCCGCCTTCACCGGAAAGGCGGCGCTCGTCATGCGCGCCAAGGGTTGCGCGGGCGCCTCCACCATTCATTCGCTGATCTACAAGACCCGCGAAAGCGGCGAGGAAACGCCGAATTTCGAACTCTGGGACGAAGCCCCCGCGTCGAAAGCCAAGCTGATCGTCATCGACGAATGCTCGATGGTCGATGCCGAGCTCGGCCGCGACCTGCTCTCGTTCGGCATTCCGGTGCTGGTGCTGGGCGATCCGGCGCAATTGCCGCCGATTCAGGGCGCAGGCTTTTTCACCGAAGCGGAGCCTGACGCGATGCTGACCGAAGTGCACCGGCAGGCACAGGACGATCCGATCGTGCGGCTGTCGATGATGGTGCGCGAGGGGCAGCGGCTCGAACCCGGCCGCTATGGCGACACCGAGATCGTGCTGCGTTCGGATTTCGATCCCGACCGCGTCATGGAAGCCGACCAGATTCTGGTCGGCCGCAACAATACGCGCCGCGCCTATAACACGCGGCTGCGCGAACGGCTCGGCCGCGAGGAAGGCCTGCCCGTCTCCGGCGACAAGCTCGTCTGCCTGCGCAACAACCGCAAGAAGGGCCTGTTCAATGGCGGGTTGTGGCAGGTGAAAGAGCGCGCCGCCGGGAAGTCCGGCGGCATCGTCACCATGCGCATTGTGCCCGATGCCGATCTCTCCGGCGCGGCGCTTGGCATCAAGGCGCTGAAAGTCTCGGTGCGGCGCGAATGCTTTCTCGGGGGCATCGAGAATTACGACTGGCCGCAGCGCAAGAAATACGACGAGTTCGATTACGGCTATGTGCTCACCGTGCACAAGGCGCAAGGGTCGCAATGGGACGACGTGGTGCTGTTCGACGAGAGCTTCGCCTTTCCCGACAGCCGCGCGCGCTGGCTCTATACCGGCATCACCCGCGCGGCGAAGAAGCTGACCATGGTGGTGAGTTGATTGGGTGGTGAGCTGATTGCGCTGACCTCCCCCTGAAAAGGGGAAGGTCACGTGTGTCAGCGCTTACGCGGGCAACGCAGAGTGAATTACCGCCCGTCCCGCTTCGCCTGCGCCACCGCACCGGCCTTGCGCTGGCGGCCAAGCTCCATCGGACGGATCAGGTTCTTGCGCCGGCCGCTGGCGATCTTGCGCATGCCGCCATGTGCGGTGCGGCTGTTGAAGGCGCCGCCGCCATTGCCAGCTTCACTCTCCTGCTTCATCGCCAGCGCCTTGCGCGCGCTGTCGACCTGCGCCACGGACGCGCGCATGCGGCGGCGGCGTTCGAGTTCACTGTTGAGACGGCGGACGGCCATCGCCAGCACGGCAAGCTTGGTCTTGGAGCCATCATCGGACTTGGACGGCGTTGCGCCCTTCGGCGCGCCCTTGCCGCGCATTTCGCGGCGGCGCTGGTTGGCTTGCGTCTTGGCGCGGTCGCGGCGCTCGCGCACCAGCTTCACGAGTTGCGAAAGATCCTCATCCGACAGATCCTGAAGCGCGGGATGGTGCGACTTCGCGACCAGATCCCGCTCATCGGCATCGAGCGCGCGGGCTTCTTCTCTCTGAGTGATGGCCATGTCTGCTTGTCCTGCCCTTGAATTGGAGAAAGTTTTTTCGGTGCGAACCTATATCGAAGCGGACCATTCAGAGGAATAGCGCGACGTCGCGCTCGGGTGGCGCCTCGGATACGAGCATCGCTGCTTCTACGAGCATGAAAACGGCCGCAAACCGCTCCTTATAGGACTATTTTCATGTGAAATGGCGCCGCCGGACCGGGCAATTTTCCAATAAAACGCGGCCTAACCGATGCGGCCCAAAGCGGGAAAGGTCTCCAGCAGCCAGAAGCTCATGGTGGTGATGGTGCCGGTCAGGAACATGATTCCCGTGATCACCAGCAAGGCTCCCATCGCCATTTCCACTTTCTGCATATGCGAGCGGAAACGCGCCATAAAGGCCGCGAAGGGTTCGGCGGCAAAGGCTGCCAGCACGAACGGGATGCCGAGGCCCAGCGAATAGACGGCGAGCAATGACGCGCCTTTCGCGACTGTCGCTTCCGAGGCCGCCACGGCGAGGATCGCAGCCAGGATCGGTCCGATACAGGGCGTCCAGCCAAATGCGAAGGCCAGCCCCATCACATAGGCGCCCCACAGCCCGATAGGCTTGGCCATGCCGAGACGCTTTTCGCGCAGCAGGAAGGAGATGCGGGTCAGGCCCAGGAAATGCAGGCCCATCAGGATGATGGCAATTCCGGCAATGGTCGACAGCACATCCGAATAGGCACGCAGCAGCCCGCCGATCAGGGTTGCGCTGGCGCCCAGGGCCACGAACACGGTCGAGAATCCGGCCACGAACAGCATCGCCGCAATCACCGTCTCCCGCCGCACGCGCGGCTCGGGTTCGGCATCGGCAAAGCGCTCCAGCGAGGTTCCGGCCAGATAGACCAGATAGGGCGGCACCAGCGGCAGCACACTGGGGGACAGGAAGCTGATCAGGCCCGCCAACAGGGCCGCAAGGTAGGAGACGTCCGGCATGGCGGTGTCATGCCCGCCAGACCCTCCTTGCGCAAGCGCGGCGGACCTCCCTCTCCGTGATGTGACCGTGTGACGGGATGTCCTGAACCGCGCGCCCGGACTTGACCCGGTGCGGCATCCTTTCGACAAGCAGTCACAACCTGCGGATGGCGATCCGCCTGCGACAATTCCCGGAGTACAGATGCGAAATCTGCTGACAGACGTTGAAGGCCGGAAGGTCGGCCATGCCGACGATGCCGGACTGGGCTCGGGCTCCACCGCGATCGTTTTCGACGAACCCGCGATTGCGGCCTGCGACCTGCGCGGCGGCGGTCCCGGCACGCGCGAAACCGAATTGCTGGCGGCGGCGTCCACTGTCGAGCGGGTCGATGCGGTCACGTTGTCGGGTGGTTCGGCTTTCGGTCTCGACGCCACGTCCGGGGTGCAGGCCTGGCTCCGCGAGCAGGGCCGCGGCTTTGCCATCGGCGACGCGCGGGTGCCGATCGTGCCGGGCGCGATCATGTTCGACCTGCTGGCCGGCGGAAACAAGAAATGGGACCGCTTCTCGCCCTATCGCGATCTCGGCTACAAGGCCGCCACCAATGCCGGCCTCGATTTCGCGCTTGGCTCCGCAGGCGCCGGCATGGGCGCCACCGTGGTCAATCTGAAAGGCGGCGTCGGCTCGGCATCCGCCGTCACCGTAGACGGCCTGACCGTGGCGGCGCTGGTGGTGGTCAATGCGGTCGGCGCCGTGACCATCGGCAACGGACCGCATTTCTGGGCCGCGCCGTTCGAACAGGATGGCGAATATGGCGGCCGCGGCCTGCCTGCGACATTCGAAGCGGATGCGCTGTCGGTCCGCACCAAGGGCGGCGAGCGTCAGGCCACCACCATCGCCATCGTGGCCACCGATGCGATCCTGAACAAGGCGCAGGCCAACCGGCTCGCGGTGATGGCACAGACCGGATATGCGCGCGCGATCTATCCCGTGCATACGCCGCTCGACGGCGACATCGTGTTCGCCGCCGCCACGGGCAAAAAGCCCCTGCCCGATCCGCTGCTGGCGCTGACAGAACTCGGCTCGATCGCAGCCAATGTGCTCGCACGCGCAATTGCACGTGGTGTGTATGAAGCAACCGCACTGCCGTTTGCGGGATCGTTGCCGTCCTGGCGCGACAAATTCGCTTAAAATCCGCTTCGCTGCGCTGTCATCCCGTCAACCATCCTGACCGCTTGGCACGGTAAGGACGGACCGTTTGCTTTGGGCATCCGCGTTTATGGATTAGAAAGCAATGGGTGTTGCGTATGTCCGATCAGTTACGAGACGTTAGGACTTTGACGGAGCGGCTCTCGCCACGGCGACCGCCCATGCCGCGCGTGAATGGGACGGCGTCCGATGCGATCACCGCCATCGCCTATCTTCCCGAAGCGCGCGAATTGCGGCTCAGCTTCGGATCGGGCCGCACATACGCCTATTGCGCGGTGCCGCAGAGCCTGGTCGACGCCTTCATGGCCTCGCCCTCGCGGCTGACCTTCTTCAACATCGCCATTCGCGGCCGCTTCCGGTTCCACGAAGTGTCCCCGATCAGCGAGGCCTCGTAAGGCCCCGCATCTCTGCCACGCTACAGAAACCGCTCGGCGCGATACGGCGCCGGGTCGGTGAACGGCGTCGCGCCGGTCATCATCTCGGCCAATAGCCGGCCGCTCACCGGACCGAGCGTCAGCCCCCAATGCGCATGGCCGTAATCGAGCCACAGCCCGGACTGGCCGGGGGCCCGGCCGATCACCGGCATGGAATCCGGCATGCAGGGCCGCCGTCCGAGCCAGGGTTCCGCCTCGATCGGTTCGCCTATGGGAAACAGTTCCCGCGCCTGCGGCATCAGCCGGTCGAATTGCACCGGCGTCGGCGGCGCGTCGCGATGGGCGAATTCCGCGCCCGTGGTCAGCCGCAAACCCTGCTCCATCGGCACC
>JAEVZN010000184.1 GCA_023392205.1 Pseudomonadota bacterium | reverse complement strand
ATCTGCTCGGGCCGGATGAAATTGCGCCGCCGCAATTCGTCGGGTGCAACGCCAAGCTCATGCGCCGCCACGTCGACCAGCCGTTCGAACACATAGGACGCCTCCGGGCGTCCGGCACCGCGATAGGCGTCGACGGGCACGGTGTTGGTATAGGCGGCCCTCACCCGCAATGCGCAGACCGGAATGTCATAGACGCCCGGCAGCATGGCGGCGCCGATATAGGGGATGTATGGCGCGTAGGTGGAGAGATAGGCGCCCATGTCGGCAATGGTGTCGACATCGAGGGCGATGAAGCGGCCGTCGCCGTCGAGCGCCATGCGCGCGGTGGTGATGTTGTCGCGGCCATGGGTGTCGCCCAGGAAATGCTCGCTGCGGTCGGCAACCCAGCTCACGGTCCGGCCAACACGCTTTGCGGCAACTGCAGCCAGCGCATATTCGCGATAGGCGAACAGCTTCGTTCCGAAACCACCGCCGACATCGGGGGTGATCACCCGCATCCGCTCCGGCGCAAGCCCCATTACCTTCACGCCGATGATATCGCGGATGGCGTGACTGCCCTGACTGCCGAGGGTGAGCGTGTAATGACCCTGCGCGGAATCGTATTGCGCCACCACGCCACGGGTCTCCAGATAATTGGTGACAAGCCGCTGATTGACGAGTTTGAGCGACACAACACGAGCTGCGCGTTGAAAGGCGTCGTCCGTGGCCGCCCGGTCGCCAAACGACACCTCGAAGGCGAGATTGCCCGGCCTGTCGGGCCAGACCAGCGGCGCGTCCGGCACCAGCGCCGCCTCGGCCCCGATCGCAGGCGCAAGCGGCTCCCAGTCGATTGTCAGCGCTTCGGCCGCATCGCGCGCCCGGTCGAGCGTGTCGCCGACGACGAACGCGACAGCGTCTCCCACATGATGGACCGTATCGCGCGCCAGCACATAGCAAGGCGGAACGACCATCTCCTGCCCCGGCACGCCGACGACGCAGGGCATGGGCTGCAGGTCCATCACGTCGGCGCCGGTGAGGATGAGACGAATGCCGGGCATGGCGCGGCATTCGTCAGCGTTCCGGATCGTGAAGCGTGCATGCGCATGCGGCGAGCGGACCACAAGCGCGTGGCAAGTATCCGGCGGCACCAGATCGGCGACATAGCGCCCGATCCCGCGGATCAGCGGATCGTCCTCCTTGCGCGTCAACGCCTGGCCGAAGCCGAACTTCATGGCCGCCTCCCGGATCAGGATTTGGTTTGCGGTTCCGCCTTCACGTCAGCGTCGGGGCCGCGCCGGTTGCGCACGAACAGTCCTTCCAGGCGCCGGACCAGAACATAGAAGGCCGGCGTGAAGACCAGTCCGAAGATGGTGACGCCGAGCATTCCGGACACGACAGGGACGCCGAGCGCCCGGCGCAATTCGGACCCCGCCCCGACCGCAATCGCCAGTGGCAACACACCGAAGATGAAGGCAAGCGATGTCATCACGATAGGCCGAAGACGCAAGCGCGCGGCTTCGGTTGCGGCCTCGTAGGGGTCCCGACCCTGATCTTCAAGTTGTCTGGCAAACTCGACGATCAGAATCGCGTTCTTGGCGGCCAGTCCTATGAGGACAAGGAATCCCACCTGCGTGAGAATATTATTGTCCTGCCCGAGCAACACCACCCCGGTGATCGATGCGATCAGACACATCGGCACGATCAGGATGACGGCAAGCGGCAGCGTCAGGCTTTCATATTGGGCCGCCAGCACCAGAAACACGAACACCACAGCCAGAATGAAGGCAAACATGGCTGTGTCACCGGCCCGGATCTGCTGATAGGCGAGTCCGGTCCATTCATAGGCAAAGCCCTGCGGCAACGTCTCCGCCGCAAGTTGCTGCATGATCTGAATGGCCTGCCCTTGCGAGAATCCGGGCGCAGGTGCGCCGTCGAGTTCTGCCGCAGGATAGATGTTGTAGCGCGGCACGCGATAGGGACCGCTGATATCGCGGATCGTCGTGAACGCGCCGAGCGGGACCGTGTCGCCATTCTGGTTGCGGACCCGCAGGTCGAGAATGTCCTTCGGTTGCAGACGGAAGGGTGCCTCCGCCTGTGCCTGCACGCGGAAGGTCCGGCCGAACAGATTGAAGTCGTTGACATAGGCCGAGCCGATATTGACCTGCAAGGCATTGAACACGTCCGGCAGGGTGACGCCCAGCAACTGCGCCTTGGTGCGATCGATATCCAGATAGAGCTGCGGCGTCGAGACTTCGAACAGGGAGAAGACCTGCGAAAGCCCAGGCGTCTGCGCCGCCCGCCCCATCATCGCGCCGACCGCTTCGCTCAGAGCCTGAGGGCCTCGCCCCGCGCGATCCTCCACCATCATGCGGAACCCGCCGGCATTGCCGATGCCCTGCACGGGGGGCGGCTGAACAACGATCAGGAACGCTTCCTTGATGGCGGCATACTTGCCGAACAGCGCGCCCTGGATTGCCGCGGCGGACTGCGCAGGGTCCCTGGACCGCTCCGCGAACGGATCGAGAATGACGAAGATCGCGCCGGCATTCGGCGCATTCGTGAAGGTCGCGCCCGAGAAGCCGACGATGTTGATGGCGTTGAGTACACCCGGCGTTTCCAGCGCCAGTTCGGTGGCCTGCCGCATCACCTTGTCGGTCCGCTCCAGCGACGCGCCGGGCGGCAATTGCGCAGCGACGATCAGATAGCCCAGATCCTGTTGCGGAATGAAGCCCTGCGGCGCTTTCCGGAATTCGTTCAGGCCGAACCCGATAATGCCGGCATATAGCGCCAGCATGATCAGGGCGAAGCGTACCGATTTGGCGGCAAACCAGCCATATCTGGCCGTCAGCCATCCGAACCCGGCATTGAACAGACGGAAGAATCCGCGGACCGGCTTCTCGTACCAGCGCTCGGCCTGCCTCTCCTTGTGCGGTTTGAGCAGCAGCGCGCACATGGCCGGCGACAGGGTCAGCGACACGATCAGCGAGATCACCGTGGCACCCGCAATGGTCAGCGCGAATTGCCGGTAGAACTGGCCGGAAATGCCGGTGATGAAAGCGGCCGGAATGAACACGGCACAGAGCACAAGCGAGGTGGCGACCAGCGCCCCGCTCACCTCATTCATCGAACGGAATGCGGCTTCTCTCGGCGATAACCCGTCCTCGATGCCGCGTTCGACATTTTCGACCACGATGATCGCATCGTCGACCACAATACCGATGGCCAGCAC
>JAEVZN010000173.1 GCA_023392205.1 Pseudomonadota bacterium | reverse complement strand
GTCGAGAAGTTTGCCCTGATATGCTGATAACCTGAAGAAATAGCTCTCCTCTTCCACCCACTCGACCGGCGTGCCGGTCTCGGTGGCGATGCGCTTGCCGTGCTCGTTGAGATGCGTTTCATCCTCGGAGAAATAGCGTTCGTCACGCACCGAATACCAGCCAGCATACGTAGCGAGGTAAACGTCGCCATTCCTCTCCATCTTCTCCCAGATGGCGATTGACGACCGGCGATGGCGGTCTTCGGTGGTGCGGATGAAGTCGTCATTCGAGCAATTCATCCGCGCGACCATGGCCTGGAAGCGCGGCACGTTGCGGGCCAGCAATTCCGGCGCGGTTATGCCCTCGCGCGCCGCGGTCTGCTGGATCTTCTGGCCGTGTTCGTCGGTGCCGGTCAGGAAATGGACGTCATAGCCATCCAGCCGCATGAAGCGGGCGATCGCGTCGGTCGCGATCGCTTCATAGGCGTGTCCGATATGCGGGACGCCATTCGGATAGGATATGGCCGTGGTGATGTAATAGCGGGGCTTGGCCGGCATCGGGGCGCCAATTCTCTTGCGTAAGGGAGTGACAGCTATCAGCCGCCTGCGATCTCGGCAAGGCGACCGAAGGTTTTGAAAATCAATGGCTTGCGGTCGAGATTGTAGACGTCGGCGGTGCGCGCGGCGGCGTTCACCTCGCCCCATGTCTCGGCGACCTGAACCGCGCGGGCCGGCTCGGAAGCGGCCGCCCGCAGACGCTGCGAGAGCCAGTCGTTGATGACATTCAGCGCCACCGCAAAGTTCGCGGCGTCGGACGACAGGGCGTCCGAGAGCGCATGAATTTCGCGCGGATTGGGGTGCGGCAGCTGCGCCAGCAGGCTTTCGGTCTGCTGCCGAAGTTTCAGCGCAGGCCCCTCCAGCAGCGTCAAAGCGCGCCCTACACTGCCCTCCGCGGCCATGACGATATCCGGGCCAGGCGCGCTGCCGGTCACGGATGCAATGGCGCTTGCGAGTGCCGCCGGGTCCAGCGGACGCAAGGCAAGGCGATGACAGCGCGACCGGATGGTCGGCAGAACCGAGGCGGGCGCGTTGCTGACCAGCAGGAACAGCGTGCGCGCGGGCGGCTCCTCCAGCCCTTTCAGGAGCGCATTGGCGCTTTCCGCATTGAGATCGTCCACGGCATCGACAATGACCAAACGCCACCCGCCGAAACCGGCCGTGGACCCCAGAAACCCCGTGACGCGGCGTGCGTCGTCGACCCGGATCACGCTGCGCAGCTTGCCCGTGTCGCCCAATGTCCGCTCGAGGACCAGCAGATCCGGATGCGACTGCGCGCGCAGCAATTCGGCGACCGGATGCGACGCCGGTATCTCCAGATTGCCGGCCGTCTGGACAGATGCCGCCAGCGGATCCGGATTGGCCAGCACGAACCGCGCCATGCGGAAAGCCAGCGTGGCCTTGCCGATTCCCGGCGGCCCTCCGATCAGCCAGGCATGCGGGATGCGGCCCGAGCGGTAGGCCTGCAGCAGCGCCTGTTCTCCATCGTCGTGGCCGAACAAGATTGTGCGGGCGCGCGGATGGATATCGCTGTCGGGCTCCTCGCCGCTCATTGCGCGAGCGCCTCGAAGGACAGCGGTGCGGTTGCCGGATCGAGCTTGCGGTTGACGACGGACCAGATCTGCTCGGCCACATCGGCCGGCGCGCCACTGGCATCGATCAGGACGCAGCGATCCGGCTCGTTGATAGCCAATTGCCGGTAGGCATCCCGCAAGTTGTTGTGAAACTCGATCGTCTCGCTTTCAAAGCGGTCGACAGCCCCCTCGCCGCGCCGGGCATTGGCGCGGCCCAGTCCGAGTTCGGCCGGAGCATCCAGCACCAGCGTCAGGTCCGGCCTGGTATCGCCGACCGTGATCTTTTCCAGTCGCCGGATCAGCCGCGGATCGACATGCCCCAGCACGCCCTGATAGACGCGCGTGGAATCCGCAAAGCGATCGCAGATCACCCAATTTCCTTTTTCCAGCGCCGGGCGAATGGTGTGGGTCAGATGATCCTCGCGCGCGGCGGCAAACAGCATCGCCTCGGCTTCCGCTCCGAGCGGCTTGGCGGCACCCGACAAGAGAACGTGGCGGATGACTTCGGCTGCAGGCGACCCGCCGGGCTCCCGCGTTGAAGTCACGGCGACACCGAGCGCGGTCAGACGCTCGCGCAGCAGCCGCGCCTGGGTGGATTTTCCCGTGCCCTCTCCGCCTTCGAAGGTGATGAATTTGCCGCGCATCGGGGCGTCCGTCAGGTTATCCGCGCCTAAAGCTTTTCGAGGCCTGCGCGAAACCAACCGCCGACCAGTTCGCCTGCAGCATCCATGGCACGCCGCTGCAGCGATCCCGCTTCCACGCTTTGACTTGTTTGAAGCGGCACTTCAAGAGCGAGGTGATCCCCGCGCCAGACCTTCAAGGTGGCGATCTCGGCCCCCTTGGCGACCGGCACCCGAACCGGCCCGCGATAGACTACACGCGCCACGATCCGGTCGGTCAGATTCTTCGGCACAAGCAGGCGGACAGGCTTTCCGCCAGAAACCTCAAGCGGAACATGACGTATTTCGCCACCATAGACGCGCGCTTCTCCGATCTGCTGCCCCTCCGCAAACAGGAGACGTTGCTCGAAGGCGTTAAAGCCATAGTTGAGGAG
>JAEVZN010000135.1 GCA_023392205.1 Pseudomonadota bacterium | reverse complement strand
CCTGCGGCGACGGCGCGGCGACGGGCGCGATATTCTCGGGCCTGGCTTGCGCCGGCGCGGGCATAGCCACCGGGACGGTTTGCGGCGCATCCGCAACGCTACGTTCCGGAAGTGCCGGCCCTGCTGCATTGAAGCGGGCGGGATCGTCTACAGGAGCGGATGGCGCGGCCGGCGCGGCGATGGCCTCCTTGTCATGCGACGGCGAGATGTCGACGACATAATTGCGATCCTCACGAAACATCCGCAGATCGGTCTTGCCATTCAGGGCGAAGCGGACCGACGCGGTGTCCCCCTGCTCATAGCTTTCGACTGCCTTGACGGTCTCCGGCAAGGCGGCGCGCGCCTCGCCAAAATCGAATTTGATGCGGGCGCCGAAATTGAGCGTGAGATCGTCCGCGCCGCGCTCGCTGGTCACCGGGATCACATCGGGCAACTCGAACACGAAGCGGGTGAATGTCGGCTGCGTCGCCACGCGCACGCGGGCAGCCGTCTCGCCGACCCTCGCGAGTTCGCGCTGCGCCCGCATCGACCGCTCGGCATCACGGGCACGGCGAGACAATTCCTCAATGACCTCGCGCGGCAGGCCCGGTGTGACCCCCTTCCAGGTTTCCGGCAGCAGATCGATGAACACGCGCTCGCCGGCCGCCATCGCGTTCACGGTGGCCTTGCGGCTCAGCGCAATCCGGAAGCCACGCCCGTCCGGATCGCGGCGTGCGGCGCCGATAATGGTGGGTACGGCGGCCTGCAGGCGCTCGATGGGCACATCGATCGGACGGCGGAAGGCCGCCACCACGATTCCGCCTGCGGTGCGGATGTCGGATTCCACCTCCTCCCGCAGATGCAGGATGATCCGCACGAAGCCGCCCTTGGTCTCGACCTGGACGTCGCCGGGCACCGCCTGGGTCTGTGCAAAGGCCAGCCCCGCGACTGCAATGGCTGCTGCCACAGCGAGCGCGCAGCGCGCCAAGATTGCGCGCCCGGCCGTCATCCGCTTTCTGCGAAATATGTCCAGTGCCGTCATGCCCGTTCACGCCCGCCCGTCATGTCACGGGCGATCAAGCGCAACCTTAAGCGGACGGTATTTAAATCGGACTTAACCGGCGGACTCACATTCCGCCTGGCCGCCCCTCGATCTTGGGCAATTCCACCGGCTGCGGCTTTGCCGGACGCGCGCCTGCGGCCAGCTGGACCGTCAGGCGTTGCGCGGATTCGGGGGTCATCTGGGCGAGGATTTCCGACATCAGCCGCGGCTGGATCTGCTTGGCGACGTCAGTGGCGAGCGTCACATCCAGCCGGTCGAAGATCTTTGCCGCATCCTTGGGCTTCATGTTCTCATACATCGTGATGAGATTTTTCAGCCGCTCCTGACTGGCCTCTTCCTTCTGCTGCTTGGCGGCGACAATACGCTCCTCAGCCTCCTTGATTTCGGCCAGCCGCTCCTCGAGGCGCTTTTCGGCCTCCTTCAGGAGCGTATCGCGCATGGCAAGTTCGCTTTCGCGCTGTTCGAGCAACTGGCGGCGTTCGGACAGGCGCTCCAGCAATGCGCGTTCGGCGGGCGACATCGGCGCCGCCTCGGCCTGAATCACGCGGCCCATGGGCGGCGGCGGGGGCGCAGACGCGGGCTTCTGTGCGGTTTTCTGGTCGGATTTCTGCTCAGTGCTGGCCTGTTCTGCCGGTTTCTGCTCGTTTGCTGGCTTGGCGGCGCCGACCGAGCCCGTCACATCCGGATAGCCGAACATGTCCTGCGCCCAGGAGGATTTGCGCGCCGGCGTCTCCGTTGGGGCAGCCGAATCCCGGACCCTGGTCATCACCGGCGGCGCCTCGCGGATGGCCCGGTCGGATTTGGCCTGATGCCCGGCGCCCAGCGTGTAGCCGCCATTCAGCACGATGCCGGTCAGCTTCAGCGCGAACAGGCACGCGGCGGCGATCAGCACGATCGGGATCAGCCGGATCTTGTAGATGAAGGCCGTCATGCGGCGCGGCCATGCATCCGCGCGCGCGCCCGTTCGGCCAGCGCCTGCGCCGCAACGGCCACCGATTTCGGATCGTGCACGGGGGCGGCAATGGGCGACGCGACGGCCTGTACGACAGGACGGACCGGGCTTTCTGCCTCCGCAGGCGTCGCCGCGGCCGCATTGTCGCTGCCGAGCAACTGATTGGCATAGGCAATCTTGCGCAGACGGTTGAGCAATTCCTCGCCCGCACGCAGGTTCTCGGCCATGGTCGTGCAATAGGCTTCCGCATCGCGCAGCCGCACGCCAAGCGATTCATTGGCATCCTGCGCGGTCAGCTTCAGTCCCGCAATCGCGCGCTCTGCCTTTTCCGTCGCCATGACCAGTTCGGCGACGCTCGCCTTCATCAGTTTCTCATCCGCCTTCAACTGGCCGATCTGCTTGTTGAGCCGTGCGCAATACAGGATCGTCAGCAGCAGCAGGATCGCCACCAGGGCCTCGATCGTCAGTCCGAACCCGTAGCTCACGGTGCCTCCACGCGCTTTCTGGAATCGTCGGCATTCTCGAACATCGCAAAGGTCGTCTTTGGCTTGCGCAGCGGCTTTGCCACTTTCACCGACACACGGTCGCCGACACGGCCCATGCGTCCTTCCGTCAGCGTGACGTCGCCGCAGCGGACCGTCACCAGCGCATCGGGGCGGATTTCCAGCGGCAGGGTATCGCCGACCTGCAGGGCCAGCATCTGCCGCAGCGGCAGCCGCGCCTCGTACAGAACCGCATCGACGCCCACTTCGGCCTGCCCGATCTCGGTCGCCAGATGCTCTTCCCAGATCTGGTCGCGGCCGAATTTCTCGCCCATGAACATCTGCAGCAATACGCCGCGGATGGGCTCGATGGTGGCATAGGGCAACAGCAATTCCGCCGTGCCGCCGCGATCTTCCATGTCGATGCGGAAACGCACCAGGATGGCCGCATTGGCCGGTCGCGTGATGGCGGCAAAGCGCGGATTGCTTTCGATCCGGTCGATGTTGAACTGCACCGGCGAGAGCGGCTTGAAGGCCTGTTCGGCATCGACCAGGATGAGTTCGATCATCCGCTTGACAAGATTGGTCTCGATGGTCGTGTAGGGCCGCCCCTCGACCCGCGCCGTCGCCGAGCCGCGCCGTCCGCCAAGCAATACGTCGATCATCGAATAGATCAGGCTCGAATTGACCGTGAGCAGGCCGAAATTGTCCCATTGCTCGGCCTTGAAGACCGACAGGATGGCCGGCAGCGGAATCGAATTGATGTAATCGCCGAACCGGACCGAGGTGATGCGGTCGAGCGAGACCTCGACATTGTCGGAGGTGAAATTGCGCAGCGATGTCGTCAGCAACCGGACCAGCCGGTCGAAGACGATTTCCAGCATCGGCAGGCGTTCATAGGAGACCATCGCCGAATCGATGATCGCGCGGATGCCGGAATTGTCGTTGAAGCTGACATCGGCCAGGCTGAAGCCGAGCAGACTGTCGATCTCGTCCTGATTGAGAATCCGCTCCGACCCGGCTTTTGCGGTCTGCTTGGTTTCGTCGATCATGCCGGCCCAGGAATCGGACGCGGCCGTCGCGCTCATGTCAGCGGACGCAGTGCCGGCTTCGGCATCGAGGCCCCAGTCCGGCTTCACCTCATCGATGGTCTCTTCACCCGCCATGATGCTGTGCCACTATTGAACGACGATTTCTTTGAACAGGACGGCATTGACGCGGTTCGGCGTGATCGCATTGTTCACCCGCCGGGTCAGTTCTTCCTTCAGTCGGTAGAGGCCGGCGGAGCCGTCGAGATCGGTCGGGCGCAATTCACGCAAATACGTCTGAAAGGAATCCATGACGCGCGGCATCACCGGCTGCACCTGCTGGATCATGGCCTGATCGGGCAATTCGAGCACGATCTTCACTTTCAGATATTGCGGGCGCTCGCCGGCGGCATTGGACAGGTTCACGAGCGTATCGGGCAGATCGAGAAAGGCCGGCGGCTTTGGCTGCGGTGCTGCGGCCACTGTCTCCGGCGCGGGTTTGCCTTTCATCATGAAAAAGGCGGCACCCCCGCCGCCGGCTACCACCAGAGCGGCCACGGCCATGAGGATGAGTTTCATCGGCAATTTGCGCTTGGCCGGAGCGTTCTGCTCGGTCCCGGCTTCCGCAGTCTTGTCTGCGGCCTGCTTTTTCGTCCCAGCCATCGACCAATCCCTGTTCCCGCGCGTCGAAGGCCTTCGCAGTGAAGTTCCATCACGCCTTGCCGCGAACCTACGGGCCGGATGGTTAACGGAAACTTTCCAAATG
>JAEVZN010000296.1 GCA_023392205.1 Pseudomonadota bacterium | reverse complement strand
CCCTTGCGGATCACCTGCGGCTTGAGGCAGTAGGAATCATGGCGGCGACCGATATGAGCGAGATGCAGGACCGCGGCAGCGTCTATCGCCCGCAGCGTGGCGGGTCGATCGGTCTGGTGCTGCTGGTGGCCGTGGCGCTGGTGGGCGCGGCTGTCGGCCTGTTGCAGGTCGGCCGCGACGATACCAGTCTTTATATATTGGTCCTGCTCGCTTTGCTGGGCACCGTCGGGGTGTTCTCGCTGTTTGCGCTGGCGGCCGGTATCCTGCGATTTACAGGGCAGGAGAGCGGCGATCCGGTATTGAAGGATCTCGCGGACGGTGCCACCGACGGCATTCTGGTCACCGATGCCGGCGGGCGCGTGGTCTATGCCAACGATGCCTATCTGACACTGATCGGGGCATCGCAGCCGTCCGAATTGCGGCCGATCGAACGTGCCTTTATCGGCGATCCGGATGTCTCGGAGGCGGTCTACCGCCTGCTCAAGGCGGCGCGCGAAGGCCGCCGTCAGCAGGAGGAAGTCCGGGTCGGCGGGTTGCGCGGCGAGCCGGGCCGCTGGCTGCGGCTGCGTGTGCGGGCCGGAAGCGGCACCAAATCCGCGCGCACGACGATCTGGACGGTGGCCGATGTCACGCGCGATCGCGAGAAGCAGGAGAATGTCTTTCAGGAATTGCAGCATGCCATCGATTATCTCGATCATGCGCCGGCCGGTTTCTTTTCCTCCGACAGCGCCGGCAACGTCGTCTATCTGAATGCCACGCTGGCCAGCTGGCTGGAGCAGGATCTGGCCGAGGTCGGATCCGGCGGACTGAAAGTCGCCGATGTGGTGTCGGGCGAAGGGGCGTCGCTTCTCAATCTTCCCCCGTCGCCGGGCGAAGTGACGACGGAAGTTCTCGATCTCGACTTCAAGACGCGCAGCGGCCGCTCGTTGCCGGTGCGATTGTTCCACAAGGTCGCCTTCGGCGCCGACGGGGCCGCCGGACCGTCGCGCACGCTGGTGCTGAACCGGGCGCGCGGCGACAAGCAGGATGCGCAGCGCGCGGCGGAAGTGCGCTTCATGCGCTTCTTCAACAATACGCCGATGGCGATCGCGACCGTCGACCGCTCCGGCAAGATCGTGCGCTCGAACGCGCTGTTCGCCCGGCTGTTCAAGTCCGTGGCATCCGAAAGCGGCGAGCGCAGCATTCTCTCCACCATTGTCGAACGCGACCGTCCGGCGCTGGAACAGGCGATTGCGAAAGCCAGCGAAGGGCAGGGCGATGTCGAACCGGTGGAAGCCGCGCTGGAAGGCGGCGGCGAGCGATTTGCGACCTATTTCGTCACCGTGATCGACGACGACGGCGAGCGCGATTCCGAATCTGCCATCATCTATGCGCTCGACACGACCGAGCGCCGGGCGCTGGAAAGCCAGATCAAGCAGCAGCAGAAGATGGATACGGTCGGCCAATTGGCCGGCGGCATCGCACATGATTTCAACAACGTGCTGTCGGCGATCATGATGGCGACCGACTTCCTGCTGTCGGCGCACAAGCCGACAGATCCGTCCTTCTCCGACATCATGCAGATCAAGCAAAATGCCAACCGCGCGGCCTCGCTGGTGCGGCAATTGCTGGCATTCTCGCGCCGGCAGACGCTGCGGCCGCAGGTGCTCGATCTCGGCGAGTCATTGTCCGATCTCACCATCCTGCTGCGCCGCCTGATCGGGGAGAAGGTGAAGCTCGATGTGGTGCATGGCCGCGACCTGTGGCCGATCAAGGCAGACCTGTCGCAATTCGAACAGGTGATCGTCAATCTCGCCGTGAACGCGCGCGATGCCATGGCCGATGGCGGCACGCTCACAGTGCGCACCACCAATGCGGCCGGTGCCGATGTGGCAGGATATGGCTACAAGGGTATGCCGGTCGGCGACTATGTGCTGGTCGAGGTCTGCGACAGCGGGACCGGCATGTCGCAGGAGGTGATGAACCAGATTTTCGAACCGTTCTTCTCCACCAAGGAGGTCGGCAAGGGCACAGGTCTCGGATTGTCGACGGTCTATGGCATCGTCAAGCAGACCGGCGGCTTCATCTATGTCGAGTCCGAGATCGGACGCGGATCGACCTTCCGTATCTTCCTGCCGCGGCATGTGCCCGAGGCTGAAGAGATCAAGCTGGTCGAGGCCCAGGCCGCGGCGCCGGCCGTGGCCGACATTCCGGCCCAGGCCGCGCAGGCCGATCTCACGGGCCGCGGCATCGTGCTTCTGGTCGAGGACGAGGATGGATTGCGGGCGCTGAATGCGCGCGGGCTCTCCTCGCGCGGATATACGGTGCTCACTGCCGCCAACGGCGTCGAGGCGCTGGAGGAATTGCAGCGCAACGAGGGCAAGGTCGATATCGTGGTGTCGGACGTGGTGATGCCGGAAATGGACGGGCCGACGCTGCTCAAGGAAATGCGCAAGACCAATCCGGACCTGAAGATGATCTTCGTGTCCGGCTATGCCGAGGAAGCGTTCCAGAAGAACCTGCCGGCCGGCGGGCAATTCGCGTTTCTGCCCAAGCCCTTCACGCTCAAGCAACTGGTCGCGGCGGTGAAGGATACGATGGCCGCGTGATCGCGCGGCCGCGTGTCGTTAATAGCCGTTGCGGGCCGGACCCCAGCGGCCCGGTGCGCGGCAGACAAAGCCGATATAATCGCCCGGCCAGGGCTTCACGCTCGTGATGACGGCGTATTTCTTGTAGCGCATGCAATGCGCACCGGCGAGATGCAGCGCGTATTCGTCGGCGCCCGGCTGCCACGGAATGATGCCGCCGGTGTCGTTGCCGCGCACGCCGCCGCCGAACCACAGGAAAAGCCCGAGGCAGGACACCGCCAGCGCACGGAAATGCGGCCTGTTCAGCCGCCGCGCCCTCAAGCTGTTCCGGTCACCCATCTTCGCCCCCCTGGATCGCCGCCGAATCCGGCCAAGCCCGGCGTCCGGACGCGAAATTATTCCACCCGACACCGCCCGGTCCAGCGAGAAGCGCCGGACAGCCTGCATAACCTCTAAACTTTGCCGCCGGCGTCACTTATATATGACGCTGGATACGCCCTCTGGGAGGACTTTTGAAATGCCGGGCCGAACGGGAATTCGCTTTATTTTGTGCGGGCTTGCGACCTTCGCCATGCTGGCTTTGATGGTCGCCGAATCCGATGCGCGCCGGGGCGGCTCGTTCGGCAGCCGCGGTGCACGCACCTATTCGCCTCCGCCGGTCACCCAGACCGCGCCGAATACGGCAGCGCCCATCAACCGCTCGATCACCCAGCCGACCGCGCCGCGCACAGGCCCGAACGTCGCCCAGTCCGGCGCGGCCGCCAAGGGCGGGCTGCTGAACCGTCCGGGCTTCATGGGCGGCATGCTTGCCGGCTTCCTTGGCGCGGGCCTGCTCGGCCTGCTGTTCGGGCAAGGGCTGCTCGGTGGTCTGTCGGGTCTCGCCGGTTTTCTGGGTCTGCTGATCCAGGTCGCGCTGGTCGTCATCGTCGCCCGGCTGCTCTGGGCCTGGTGGCAGCGCCGCAATGCACCGGGCTATGCCACGGCGGGCGGTCCCTCGCTGCGCCAGGGCGAACCCGACGGCGCACCGCGCTATGCGCGTGACACGATGGCATCCGGCTCCGGTGCAGCCGTGCCGATGATGGGTGGCACGGAGGACGTCGCGATCGTCGAGGAGGATTTCAACACCTTCGAGAAGCGGCTGACCGAGGTGCAGACGGCCTATGCCGCCGAAGACATCGCGGCACTGCGCAAGCTCGCCACCCCGGAAGTGGTCAGCTATTTCGCCGAGGAAATGACCGATTATGCCAGCCGCGGCGTGGTCAATGTCGTGCGCGACATCAAGCTGCTGCAGGGCGATCTGGCCGAAGCCTGGCGCGAGGGCGACAAGGAATACGCCACCGTCGCCATGCGTTACGGTTCGGTGGATTATCTGGCCGACCGCAACAGCGGCCGCCCGGTGGAGGGTGACGAACAGCCCTTCGAGCGCACCGAATTGTGGACCTTCCTGCGCACGCGCGGTGGCGACTGGATCCTGTCGGCGGTTCAGGATTCCTGACGCGAAAGATTTGTGACGCTTGTTGAAAAGCCCGGCGCTCGCGCCGGGCTTTTTCTTTGGATACGTGCCAGTGAGGGGATTGCAACCAAAACGCAACGAACGGGGAACAGCAACCTTTGCGACCACCTTTCTGCCGCAATTGAAGCGTGTCCGCGCG
>JAEVZN010000079.1 GCA_023392205.1 Pseudomonadota bacterium | reverse complement strand
CCTCGTCAATGAAGTGCAGAAGATGCTGGCCGCCTGAGCGGGCGGCTTTCCCATGTTGAGTTCGTCATCAGCCCGTGTCTAAAGTTCTCTTTCGAACTTACCGAGGGGACGACAGATGACACGCTTGACGCGCCGTGAATTTGCTTTCCTCTCCGCCGCTTCTGCTGTCGCGCTTATGCCGTCCGCGGTGTGGGGCCAGCAGCGGCCGCCACATACGCGGCCGCCCGCCGTCCAGGTCGAGCAGGCGCAAATCTACCTGATCCGGGGATTGTTCGGCGTATTCTCCACCGGCATGGACGAGATGTCCGCGCAGTTCAAGGCGCAGGGCTATTCCAATGTTTCGTTGTGGAGCTGGACTGATGTCGATGCCATCGCGCATGACATCATTGCCGGACATCAGAATGGTGACGATGCGCATGTCGTCCTGATCGGGCATTCGCTCGGCTCGAATGCAGTGGTGCAGGTCGCGGATCGATTGGCGACTGCCGGGATCGCGGTCGATCTCGCGGTCACCTTCGACATCACCGAGGGCCTGCAGGTGCCGCTCAATGTGCTCCGCTTCGAGAATTTCTATCAGAATAACGGATTTGGCCGGCCGGCGATCGAACCCGCAGGTTTTCCCGGTGAGTTCAACAATATCAACCTGTCGAATGACAACCGGCTCAGCCACGGCAATATCGACAATGCACCGCAATTGCAGCAGATCGTGATGCAGCAGGTCTATGACCTGACCCACACGCATGTGCGCACGCGGGTGGCGAAGCGGAAAGAGCCACGGCGCGGATAATCAGCGCCGCCGGCGCAGATCGCCAGCAATAACCTTCGCTGCATTGTGCCCCGGCGCCCCGGTGACGCCACCGCCGGGATGGGTACCGGAGCCGCAGATATAAAGTCCTGCCACGGGGCTGCGGTAATCCGCGTAACCGAGCATCGGGCGCGCCGAAAAAATCTGGTCCAGCGACATTGCGCCGTGGAAGATATCTCCGCCGATAAGCCCGAATTTGCGTTCGAGATCGAGCGGAGTGAGTGCCGCGCGGGCGATCACACTCTGCTTGAATCCGGGTGCATATTTGTCGACGGTCGCGATCATCAGGTCGGCAACCGTCTCGCGATGATGATCCCAGCTCGATCCGTCGGGCAATTGCGGGGCGACATGCTGGCAGAACAGGCTCGCAACATGCGCGCCCTTGGGCGCAAGAGTGTCGTCGAGGGTGGAGGGGATCAGCATCTCGACGATCGGCTCGCGGCTCCAGCCGGATTTGCGCGCGTCGTCATAGGCGCGATCCATATAGGCAAGAGACGGCGCCAGGATGATACCGGCGGTGTGATGATCGGCGGCTTCGCGGCCGGGCAATGCGGTGAAGCTCGGCAATTCCGACAGCGCGACATTCATGCGAAACGTGCCCGAGCCGCATTTCCAGTGCTTCATGCGCGACAGGAACGGGGAAGGCAGTGCGCCGGAGGGCACAAGCTTTTCGTACAGAAGACGCGGATTCACATTTGCGATTACGGCACGAGCGCGCAACGTGCGACCGTCGTCGAGTACAATTCCCGAGGCGCGGTCTTTCTCGACAATGACCTCGCGCACGCCTGTGCCGGTCTCGATGGTTGCGCCATGCGCGATGGCAGCCTTGGCCATGGCCTGCGAGATCGCACCCATGCCGCCGACAGCATGGCCCCACAGACCCTTCTTGCCATTCACCTCGCCGAAGCAGTGATGCAGCAGCACATAGGCGGAGCCCGGCGTGTAGGGGCTCGCATAATTGCCGACCACTGCATCGAATCCGAACACCGCCTTGACCGGGTCGGATTCGAACCTGCGGTCGAGATAATCGGCTGCCGACTTTGCGAACAGGTCGAGCAGCGCGCGCTGGCGCTCGATATCGAGGCGGCGCAGCCGCTGGCCCATGCCGGCAAGCCGCAGCAATTCGCCGATCCCGCGCGACGACCAGCCCTGGACGAGGTTCGGTGGCGCCTGCAGGACCATGTCCCGCAGAACATCGGCGATGTCGTTCAACTCGTCGCTGAAGGCATCGTAATTCTCAGCATCGCGGGTGCTGAATTTCGCGATCTCGCTTTTCGTACGGCCCTCGCCGGTCAGGAGATAGCGTCCGTCCTCGCTGGGTAGAAAGTTGAGCGCCCGGCGTTCGAGGATGGTGAGGCCGTGCCGGTGCAATTCGAGATCGCGGATGACCGTCGGATTGAGCAGGCTGACGGTGTAGGCGGCGACCGAATTGCGGAAGCCGGGATGGAATTCCTCGGTGACGGCCGCACCGCCGACCACATCGCGCTTCTCAACCAGCGTGACCTTATAGCCGGCCATGCCCAGATAGGCGGCGCAGACCAGGCCGTTATGCCCGGCCCCGACGATGATGGCGTCTGCATTGTCCGACACGGTCCAGCGCCTCCGACGATCCTGCCGGGCAGACTAGCCTATCGGGCCATCGCCGCACGCCGCTTCTTGCGCACCAGTGCCAGCAGCGGAACGCCGATCAGCAGCACGGCGATGCCGAACAGCGCGCCGCGGCCTGTATAGACCAGGCTCGAATAGAGCAAATAGGCGCAGATCATGCAGAACAAGGCCGGCGTGACCGGGTAGAGCGGCACCTTGAACGGCCGCGGATGGTTGGGGTCGCGGCGGCGCAGGATGAACAGACCCAGCCCCACCAGCAGCAGAAAGAACCAGAAGACCGGCGCGGTATATTCCACCATCGCCTTGAAGCCGTCGCGCGCCATGGCCCCGAACAGCACCAGAACGAAGGCGATGGCGCTTTGCATCAGAATGGCGTTGCGGGGATTGTTGCGGACATTGTCCCACACCTTCAGGCGTGCGAGCGACAAATCCTGTCCAAGCGCATGATAAAGACGCGCGCCGGTGAAGATGCTGGCATTCATGGTGGACAGTGCGGCAACGCAGACGATTACGCTCACGACGACCGCCCCGCCGGTCCCGAACGCGACGCGCATGACGTCGGCGGCGATCGCGTCGCTCTTGCGCAGGCCTTCCAGCCCCAGAACCATCAGGTAGCCGATATTCACCAGCACATAAACGGTGGTGACGATCGCCGTTCCGGTCAGCAGGATGCGGACCATGTCGCGGCCGACATTGCGCACATCGGCTGACAGGTAGGCGGCCTCGTTCCAGCCGCCATAGGTCAGCAGGATGAATACCATTGCCAGCCCCAGCATGCCGTATCCCGGGCCATCGCCGGTCGCTGCGGCTGGAGGACGGTCGCCGACGCTCATGAAGCCCACAACGACCATGACCAGCATGGCCGTGACCAGAAGCGTGGAGAGTACGTTCTGCGCGGTCTTGCTTTCGTAGGTGCCGGCGATGTTGAGCAGCGTCAGCAGGATCAGTGCGATGCCGCCATAGATTGCCGAGCCATAGGCGCCGAGCGAGTAGAGCTCCTGCGCGTAATCGCCGAACACGAAAGCCACCGCAGCTATGGCGCCTGTCTGGATCACCGTCGTGCGCGCCCAGGCGAAAAGGAACGCCACCGGCAGGCCATAGGCACGGCTGAGGAAATTATATTCGCCCCCCGTCGAGGGATAGGCGGCGGCCAATTCGGCATAAACCAGCGCGCCGATCAGTGTGGCGACGCCGCCGAATATCCACAGGCCCACGAATGCAAATTCGTTCGGGCTGAACATCGCGACCAGCTGTGGCGTCTTGAAGATGCCGATGCCGATGATGATGCCGACCATCATCAGGGCGCCGTCGGCGACGCTCAACGTGGCGCGCGGCGCGCCGGAATTTTGCGATGTCATGGGCCGAATGTTCCTGGGAGGAGGGCGCTTACAATGTCAAGGACGCCGCGAGGGCGTCCTTGATGTTGCGTGACAATATCAGGCTGGGCCGCTCTGGGCCATCAGGCCCGCGTGGCCTTCCAGTTCGAGCCGGTGATGGTGTTGCCGTCCACCTTGCCGGTGTATTTCTGGCCGTTCACCGTGAAGGAGATGTCGGCACCCTTCAGCTGGCCATCGGTGATCTCGACCGGCTTGCCGTCGACTTCCGCCTTGCCGGTGAAGAACTGGTATTTCTGATCGATATCGAGAGACATTTTCTTGTCGCCGTCGATCTGCCATTTGCCGTCCACCCGGGCCGGAACGATCCAGAAATAGACATTGCGGCCATTGACGTTCTCATGAACCTCGGGCTTCCAGTCGCCCATATCGAAGGCATGCGAGACGATGCGGCTGCCGGGCTTCATATCGCTCAGGATCTTCGGACGCAGGCGCAGGTTGATGTCGGTCAGGAGGTACATCGCCATGACGTCGGCCTTGCTGAGGTCCTCCTCGAACAGGTTGGCCACCTTGAATTCCACGCGGTCGGTGACGCCAGCGGCCTTTGCATTGGCGTTGGCTTCCTTGATGCGCTGCGGATTGATATCCACACCATAGCCACGCGCGCCGAGTTTCGCCGCCGTGACCACCATACGGCCGTCACCGCAGCCGAAATCGATCATGTAGTCGCCTTCTCCGACCTTCGCGAGTTCCAGCATCCGATCGACCACCTCCTGAGGGGTCGGCACGTAGATCACGTCGAGGCGGGGCTCCTCCTGCGCATAGGCGGCGGAGGTGACGCCTGCCGCCAGTGTCAGCGCGAGAAGGGCGGGGCGGAAAGAAGCAAGACTCAACGACATTGACGGACTCCCTGTCGGCACATGGCCAGATGTCCCGGCGTACGCCGGGGTTAAAGGGCTTACACCAGTGCTGCGTTCCTTATTCCTTTTATGACGGGTTTGGAACCGAACAGGCGCCGCAGCTCTGTTCCTGCGCTTGCCTCCCGCCGGGGGAGGGACTATAGGGGCGCCTCGTATCGTCAGGCGGGCGCGTAGCTCAGCGGAAGAGCACTACCTTGACATGGTAGGGGTCACAGGTTCGATCCCTGTCGCGCCCACCACGCCCTCCATGCGTGACACCCATGCGCGGAATGCGGCCGTTGAAGGCTGCTGCAGCGCGCATGACTAGTCGCCGCGTCTGCCGAGCCGCGAGCGTAGTTGCGGTCACTGCGCGAACCACGAGAATACGAAGCCCAGGCCAGCCGCAAAGAGCGAAACGCAGGTCATTCCGATCAGGACACCCATCCCTGGCTTGTCGACAAGAGGGTGAGTGTGCACGCCATCAGGCGACCGCAGCGCCCAGACAATGCCAGTTGCGACCACGAACATTGCCGACCCAAAAAAAAGGCCCATTTCCAGCTCCGACGTTTGCGAAAAGGTGCGGCAAAATAGCGCAGATCGGATGAGAAGTCACTGAAAATGCGGCTTAATTCTGCTGGCCATGATGCATGTCCTAAGGCTGCTTGCACACGAAGACAGGTTCATTTGATTGCAAGTTCCAAACTGCGCATAGTCGCCGTTCGTTCTTGGTCGAGCCCGTCGCTATCCGACCATAGAGTGAGGTGTGTATTGTGCGTATGCAGATGAACTCCGACCTCTTGAGCCTTCGACGCCAGAGCAGTCGCGTCCGTGTGAAAGCCCTGACATCCCTGCGGGTGGCGGTGACCGCGGTCTTCACCGTGAGCGCAACAATTGGGCCGGTCCTTGCCCAGACGCCCAATGTCAACGGCCAACCGCCAGCGCCTGCCGGGGTCCCTGCACCGGAGAAGCCGGTCTTCACGATGACCGACCTTGAATACATGCTCTGTCCCATCGCCCTGTATCCGGACCCGCTGCTCGCGCTTGTCTTGCCGGCCAGTACCTTTCCGTTGCAGATCGTTCAGGCCGACCGTTGGCTCGCCGCCAATCCGGGCGCCGTCGAGAAAAACGACTTCACGGCCGTCGATGCGATGAAATGGGATGCGTCGGTACGGGCGCTGACGCGATTTCCCTCGGTGATCGAATTGCTTGCCGACCATCTCGAATGGACCGAGTCGCTTGGTGAAGCTTTCGCACTGCAGGGCGAGGACGTTGCCGCTGCCGTGCAGCTCCTGCGTGCCCGCGCTGAAAGCATCGGCAATCTGAAGACGACGCCGGAGCAGACCGTGGTGGTGCGTGACGAAGGCGGCGCCCGCGTGATTTACATCGCGCCCGCCGTTCCGGAACGCATCTATGTGCCGGTTTACGATTCAAGCGTGGTGTTCACCAGCGCACTGCCGATAGCCTTGGCATTCACGACTGGCGTGTTTGTCGGCTCGGCGTGGAATAACCAGTGGGGATGGAACAACCGGCGTTGGAACGACGTGTGGATCGACAACCGCACGGTGGTGAATGTCAATCGCGGTCCGCGTCCGGACCGCCCCGGCGCCTGGCGCCCTGACCGGCCCGGCCAGCGGCCTCAGCGACCGGATGTCAACCGCCCGCGCCCGGACCGCCCGGTGGCCCGACCCGACCGTCCGCGTCCCGATCGTCCGGCAGCGCGTCCCGACCGCCCAACGGCGCGACCTGATCGTCCGGCTGTGCGTCCCGAGGGATCCACTGCGCGTCCTGATCGTCCCGCCGTGCGCCCTGATCGACCGACCGCGCGGCCTGACCGTCCCGCGTCTCGTCCCGACCGTCCGGCTGCTCGCCCGGATCGTCCCGCAGACCGTCCGGACCGCCCCGCGGCACGGCCGAACCGTTCTGCCGACCGGCCGAGTGCGCAGCGTCCACAATCGCGACCTCAGCAATCGCGGCCACAGGCACGCCCGCAGCAGCGGCCGCAGGCACGTCCGCAACAGCGTCCGCAGCAACGGCCCCAGGCGAGGCCGCAACAGCGTGCCCAACAGGGCAATGCCCGGCCGAACCGGCAGAATGCAAGGCCACAGCAGCAGCGCGGCCAGCGTCAGGGCAGCGGTGACCGACGCAACCGTTCCAGCAACTGATCCGCAGGTGCCGGATCGTCCCGTCATTGTGCTACCCGGACGGTCCGGACGTTGCCTTGGCCATAGACGGACATCTCAATGACGTCGCGAGTGATTCGTGTTGCAAAGATCGGCGCGTTGTTGTTGGGCGCCGTGCTCGTCACCTTTCTCGCACTTCGTATCTATGACACGCAACGCGGGCCGCCGCTGGAGCCGTGGCACACCTACATTCCCGAAGAACTGAGTGCAGCTCAGATCGACCGCACGGATTGGGCCGGCTATCTCGCGCATGAAAGACGGCTTTTCGACAATGTGCGGCGTGACGTGACGCGGAGGTTGCCGTCAGACCAGCACGTGCCCTTCAATCGCTATTTCGAAGGTAGTCCGGTTCATCCCGCGCGCTTCGCGCAGGATTTCAACCGCTCATTCGTCCTTGAGCCGCAGGGACAGCCGCGCGGTGCCGTGGTCCCGCTGCATGGTTTGACGGATGCGCCTTACAGCCTGCGGCATGTCGCGGAATTCTATCGCGCCCGCGGCTTTGTCGCCGTCGTCCCGCGGATGCCGGCGCATGGCACGGTCCCCGCCGCGCTGACAATGGCCGGCTGGGAATTGTGGACCGCCGCCACACGTCTCGCGATGCGCGAAGCGATGCGGCGGACCAACGATGGTGCGCCGCTTCATCTTGTGGGCTATTCCAATGGCGGTGCGCTGGCAGTCATTCATGCCCTCGATGCGCTGGGCGATCCAGCGCTCGGCCGTCCAACGCGGATTGTCCTTCTGTCGCCGATGGTCGGCATCACACCCTTCGCCCGCTTTGCCGGATTGGCGGGGTTTCCGGCATTCCTGCCGGCCTTCGCGAAGGCCGCGTGGCTCGACATCGTGCCGGAATTCAATCCGTTCAAGTACAACTCGTTTCCGGTGAACGGCGCGCGGCAATCGCATCGTCTGACACGCGTGTTGCAGGCGCGCATGTCCCAATACGGGCGCGAGGGCCGGCTGGATCAATTGCCGCCGATC
>JAEVZN010000070.1 GCA_023392205.1 Pseudomonadota bacterium | reverse complement strand
AAGGGCGTCCGCGACAACGACACGATACGCGGCCGGATCAGCACCGCGCCGGCCTCCTCGCCAACCAATTCGCGCCACAGCGTCCCGGTGGCCGCGAGCACATCGACCATGCCGTAGAGAGCGGAGCCGGCCGTCTCCGGCAGCGCGACGATCAGCGCCTGCAAAGGCTGCGAGGGCTGCGGTTGGGCCTTGTCCATCGGCGGCTCTCCAATCGCTGGCACGAAAGGATCGTTTATGGCCAGACTCGATCTGAAGTTCCCGAGAGTCCAGCCCTAATTTGCCGTCATTGGCGACGCCAAACAGAACCGGGGCAACGCCAGGACTGGAAATTCCCGATCCCGAACCCCTCAGAACCAGATGGAGTCTCACCATGTCACAGCAAGCCCTCGCCGAACGGACGACCCTGATCAACGGTCTCGACATGCAGGCCGGAATGGACACGATCGCCGCCATCCAGGCCGATCCCAGCCTTGCCAAATTCCAGTTCCGCGCCCGCAATCGCTGGATCAATGGCGGCGAGAACCGCTCCACTATCCGCGACTTCTACGGCGCCGGACAGGAGGACACTTCGCGCAATGCGGCCTTCGAATATACCAATGGCGAACCGCCGGTTTTGCTCGGCCACAACCAAGGCGCCAATCCGGTCGAATATCTGCTGCACGCGCTGGCCGGATGCGTGACCACCACCTTTGTGCTGCATGCCGCCGCGCGCGGCATCAAGGTGCAGTCATTGCGCACCGAACTCGAAGGCGACCTCGATGCGCATGGCATCCTCGGCCTCGATGAAAATGTCATGCCGGGCTATTCGGCGATCCGCATCCGCATGCATGTGAAGGCGGATTGCTCCGACAAGGAACTGGACGACCTGATCGGCTATGCGCAGGCGCATTCGCCGGTCTGCACCACAATCTGCCGGCCGGTGCCGGTGACTTTGGAACGTGTCGCCTGAAACAGGACGGCGATGTCTGTAATTGCGTCGTGACCGCTCGGCTCGCTCTTCCCCGTTTCGGAAGGGCGGGCCTTTCGCTTCAGCGGTATCGACTCACAGAAATTTCGGCGACGCTATCGTCAGCACGAGTAGGAGCAGGTGAAAACCGGCAAGGACTCCACCGGCGAAGGCGCCACGTAGTTGCGTGCATCGATCGCGTTCAGCTGGTTGATCTCGTCGATGCGTATATAGTCGGGGAAATCCGGGTGCGTCGCACCGTTGCCTTTGTAGGGGCCGCTGGCCTTTTTCGTCCCGTTGGCGGCGATGACCACGTACTGGCCGGCATTCACCGTCATCAGCGAACCGTCCCGCATCCGCACAGTGAGTGTGCCTTCGAGAACACCGATGAACGTTTCAAGTGACGAAATCTGCAGATCGACCACGGTACCGCGAATGCCGAGCGTGGCGACCGGCGTCCTGATCTGATAATTGGTGGGGTTCTGCGCACCCGTCACGAAGCGCATCGACCCCTGCACCGCATTCACGACGACCTGGCCGGTCCCGCGATTGGGGTTATACACATACTTGTCGAGCAGCAATTCCGCCTTCGGACCCATATTCAGCACGGTCTTGTCGGAAAACATGAGCTGCGCAGCCGCCGCATCGCCGGTCTTGATGCGCTCGTTTGCGAACACCGAACTGCCCACAGCCAACGCGCCGCTCTTGCCGCGCACGTCGTTTTTCACCACCGCCGCGACGCCGATCCGGGTATCGGCCAGCGCGCCCTGCTGGCCAGCCAGCGTCAGTGCAGCAACGGCAAGTGAAAACGGAAGGATGGCAGGACGGGATGGCGGCATGACGTGTGCAATCGCTGAAGTTACCCCGCCGAGACGGGTGTGGTTTCGGAAACACGGCCCACAGGGTTGATCGTCCCGAGGCGTTTCCTGCATAGCCGACTGTTCCCGTTTAGGCTAGACGAGGATGTAATTTGCAATCGAGTGTTGCCTGAAAGTTGGGAATTCGCACGTGAATTGGAATCGGGGGATTCTGCGCCCGCTCGCGGCATTTGCGGCATTGGCCTTTTCGGCTCTGATCGGTGCCGCCACGTCAAGCGCGAAAGAAATCGACACACTTTACGCGCAGGTCATGCGCGAGCCGGCCAACACCGAACTCAATCTAAAGTTTGCGCGTGTGGCGGAAAGCCAGGGCGAACTGCGCTGGGCATTGATGGCCTATGAGCGCGTGGTCCTGAACGACCCCGACAATTTCGACGCCAAGATCGGGCTGATGCGCATCCGCCGCGCCATCCAGCCGAACTTCACGCAGGTCACTGTCGAACTCGGTACCGGCTACGAATCCAATCCGCTCTACTACCTCCCGGGCAACCAGAACCCGTACACCAACCCCGTCAGCGGGTCCGGAAAGAGCACGTTTTTCGGCCAGGGCCTCGTTGCGCTGCAGGACGAGCGCAAGATCGGCGGACAGGCGTGGCGCACCAATGCCGCCGTCTTCGGCCGCGCCAATACACGCTATGGTGACCTGAATTACGCGCATGCCGGCGGCGAGACCGGTCCTGTGTTCGATATCTGGCCGGGGCTCAGCCTGACGACCGCGCTCGGCGCCGCGGCCGGGTATTTCAACGATCGCTTCTATTACGGCGAAGGCTCCGGCAGCGCGACCTTCGAAGGCCAGACCGCCCAAGGCATCTTCCATTCGCTGCGCCTGCGCGCGGCCTACCGGTCATATGACAGCTACTTCCCGAGCCAGGAAGGCTGGTATTACGATATCCGCGCGCGGGTCGCGATCCCGAAGGTGTTCGGCGAGGGCAATCTCGTCGCCTTGTCGCCCTGGGTGCTGTGGAGCGACATTTCCGGCGCGGTGACCAACACGCTGGTTACGGAGATCCAGCCCGGCAAGTATCGCGAGATCGGCGGACGCGCCGAAGTTTATCAGCAGATCACGCCCTGGGTGACGGTCGGCGCAAGCCTTGCCGCCAGCTGGCGCGATTACAGCGACGATTACGTCACCGGGACCGTGACCGGCGAAAAGCGCCGGGACACGCTGCTCATTCCGGGCGCGATGGTTCTGCTGCCGGGCTTTTTCTGGCAGGAATGGGACCTGCGGTTCGATTATCGCTACCTGCACAATGACTCGAACGATCCCACCAAGGAATTCACCGATCACGTCGTCACCGCGGCGGTGACAAAGCGTTTCGATCCGTTCCGGCCCGATCCCACGCCGGGCCGCTGATCGGGACGCGGGCATTAACCCCGCATTTACCCTCCGCACAGCACCTTGCCCGCACGGCAATCGCAGGGCGCGGGCGATGGCGATGGCATCTCATTGGATCGGTTTGACGGTCGCATTTACGACCGCTTTCGCCTGCACATCCGCGCGGGCCGATCTGCAATTGTGCAACCGCATGAGCTATGTGGTCGATGCGGCGCTGGCTTTCGAACAGGGCGGCAGCGCAATGTCGCGCGGCTGGTACAGGCTCGATCCCGGACAATGCCGCCATGTGATGCAGGGCGCGCTTCCGCCCGGCCAGATGTTCGTGCATGCGCGCGCGCCGAAGATCTACGGCCCCTCCCCGCTGCCGCAACGTGGCGACACCGAATTCTGCGTGGCGCCCGATAATTTCTCGAACGGCAATGCCCGCAATTGCCGCGGCAGCCAGAAGCCAGTGCCGTTCAGCGCCGCGGCACCCGCACAATCCGAACAGGGCGCGGTCGTCACGCTCGCCGAAGAAGCCGGCTACGATTCCGATCAGGCCCGCGACGCCGGATTGCAGAGATTGCTGGCAGTGGCGGGCTACGATCCCGGTCCCATCGACGGCGTGCGCGGCGAACGGACTGATAATGCGATCCGGCAATTCGCGCTCGACAACAAGCTTCCGGTTACCGCCGCAGCCCGCGCGGATATTTTCGCGGCGCTGATCGATATCGCCCAGAAGCCCGGCGGCGCCTTTTCCTGGTGCAATGACACGCCCTATGCGGTCATGGCCGCGCTCGGAATCGAGGATGGCAATGGCGTGACCACGCGCGGCTGGTATCGCGTCGAACCGGGCCGCTGCCTGCGGCCGGATATTGCCGGCGAACCGAAACGCATCTTCTCGTTTGCGGAGGCCGTCGATACGAACGGCAGAGCGCTCACAGCGGGCGCGCAGCCGATGGCCTGGGGCGGCAGCCATCCGATGTGCACCCGGCCGACAAGGTTCGAATTTTACGACCAGATCGATTGCACCGGCCGCGGGCTGTCGCAGACCGGCTTCGCCGCCATCGAGATCGGCGGCAAGGAAGCGGCAGTGCTGCGGTTCAAATAGCCACGACTGCCTGTATCCGGAGTTCCTGCCTCTCTCCCCGTCCTTGGGAACGTGGCCAAGCCATTGCGCCGCTGGAAAGTCCGGGCGTGCTGTCCTAATGAAAGACTTATGACCGCTCCTGCCACCTCGCCGCGCACGCCCACCTTTTCCCATATCGAGACCTGGGTGTTCGATCTCGACAACACGCTGTATCCGCATCACCTCAATCTGTGGCAGCAGGTCGACACGCGCATCCGCGACTTCATCGCGAATTTCCTCGACATCGCCCATGACGACGCCTTCAAATTGCAGAAGGATTATTACCGGCGCTATGGCACCTCGATGCGCGGGCTGATGACCGAACACGGCATGAAGCCGGACGACTTTCTCGATTTCGTGCATGAAATCGATCACTCGCCGCTCGAGGCGGATGCGGCGCTGGGGGCGGCGCTTGAACGGCTTCCCGGCCGCAAGCTCATCTTCACCAACGGCACCCGCAAGCACGCAGACGCGATCATGCGGCGGCTCGACATCCATACGCATTTCGAGGACGTGTTCGATATCGTCGCCGCCGAACTTGAACCCAAACCCTCGGCGCTGACCTATGACCGCTTCCTGGCGCGGCACGGGGTGAACCCCGCGCGCGCGGCCATGTTCGAGGATCTGGCGCGCAATCTCGCCGTCCCGCACAAACTCGGGATGACCACCGTGCTGGTCGTGCCGGAGGGCACGCGCGAGGTCTTCCGCGAGGACTGGGAGCTGGAAGGCCGCGAGTCACCGCATGTGCACCATGTCACGGAAGATCTGGTGGGCTTTCTGACCGCACATTGCGTGACGGCCGCGCGATAGCGCCGTTCGGGCTTACGAGGCGCAATGGAACCGGGGCCGAAGTGTCGCAGTTCCGGCGCACTTGCAGCCCCTTGAAAGCTGAAATCTGGCTCCCGATTTCATTCGCCGCCGGGCGCTGCAGGCCCGGCTTGCCGCTGTCTGCGGCCGGTCTTGGAGGAAAGGAGGATGCCATGGACCGAATTCGCGACAATCTCGCCGGCGCCGGCGCGCCATCCGGCAGCGACCTTGACGCCCTCTTGCACCCATCGCGGGTCTTTACTCATCCGAATGCCGTTGTCGGCGATCCAAGCCTGACTCTCTACGAAAAGCGGGCGATCCTGTCGTCCTGGGCGTCCGATGCCTGCACGGTCGAGGCGGCCCCGACGTTGCGCGAAATGCCCGGCAGCGGCCAGGCCGTCAGCTTCGACGAGGTCATGGTCGCCTTGCAGGAGCTCGACCGCGAGCTCGTCGCCCGCACCGCGCCTCCGACTCAGCCCCGCAAGGGCCCAAGGCGCTGGATCAAAAGCTGGGGCCGGTCGGGAAATGGTGGCGTCGGCTCCCCGCAGCCGGCCATGTAACCGGCATTTCCATCCGGTCCGGCCGCCTTGCAACCCGATGACAATCTGACCCGACGACCCTGTAACCGGTAATTGCATGCCGATCGATCCGAAAATCCTGGCGCTGGTGGTGCTGCTTGGCGCAATCGAACTTGCCGCTTTCTTTGCGGCCCGCCATGCGGCGGGGAGACCTTCGTCGCCTGACGCCGGCCGCAGAGAAACGGCCGTCTAGAGCGGTTCATGTTTTGACGGAAGCGTATCCTGCATTGACGAAGTAATTTGTG
>JAEVZN010000056.1 GCA_023392205.1 Pseudomonadota bacterium | reverse complement strand
CACAAATTACTTCGTCAATGCAGGATACGCTTCCGTCAAAACATGAACCGCTCTAGAGCGTTTTCGAGCGAAGTGGATACCGGTTCGCGTCAAGAAAACCCGTCAATGCAAGAATCAAGAGCCCCGGCTTTGATTCCCTCAAAGCCGGAACGGCTCTAGACGAGCGACGGGCGCACCTTGTTACGAGCCGCGTAGTCACGAGCCGCGTGACACGCGCAGCGCTTCCATCATGACGCGAGTTTCACCGGCACTTTGAGATAATGCACGCCATTCGATTCCGCCGGCGGAAACTTGCCGGCGCGGATATTCACCTGGATCGACGGCAGCAATAGTGTCGGCGCGGCCAGTGTTGCGTCGCGCTTTTCGCGCATCGCTACGAACTCGTCCTCGCTCACGCCTTCGCGCACATGCACATTGCGGCTGCGCTCCTCGCCTACGGTCGTTTCCCACGCGTAATCGTCACGGCCGGGCGCCTTGTAATCGTGACACATGAACAGCCGCGTCTCCGGCGGAAGCGACAGCAAACGCTGAATCGAGCGGTAAAGCGTGCGGGCATCGCCGCCGGGAAAATCCGCGCGGGCGGTGCCGTAATCGGGCATGAACATGGTATCGCCGACAAACACCGCATCGCCGATCCTGTAGGACACGCAGGCCGGCGTATGCCCCGGCGTCGCGATCACTTCGACCGTCAATCCGCCGATCGCAAAGGTCTCGCCATCGGCCACCAGGCGGTCGAATTCGCTGCCGTCGCCGGACACATCCTGCGCATTGAATACCGGGCGGAAGATGCGTTGCACTTCGCGGATATGCTCCCCGATCACCACCCTGGCGCCGGTCTTGCCTTTGATATAGGGCGCGCCCGACAGATGGTCGGCATGCGCGTGGGTCTCCAGCACATAGACAATCTCGATCCCCTGCGCTTTCGCATCCGCAAGGATGGCGTCCGCCGAGCGCACATCGCCCTTGCCGCTGCGATGGTCGTAGTCGAGCACCGGATCGATCACCGCCCCCTTGAGCGAGGCGGGATCCCAGACCAGGTAGCTCACCGTATTGGTCGGCTCGTCGAAAAACGCCTTGATTTCCGGCTTCGCGGTCATCGCGCACCCTCCTGTTCGTCATGTCTTCTGCGTATCGGACCTTGACATTTATATTATCACATTCTAATTTAGCAATACGTAGAAACCCGGAGAAAAAGATGTCCGTGCAGGCACTGGCGATCGAACGCCTGGAGAGCCGGGCGGCCGAGGCCGCGCAGATGCTCAAGCTGCTGGCGAACGAAAACCGGCTGCTGATCCTGTGCCGCCTGGTGATCGCCCGCGAAATGCCGGTCGGTGCGATTGTGGAGGCTGTGGGCCTAAGCCAGTCGGCTGTGTCGCAGCATCTGGCGAAACTGCGCGACGACGGGCTGGTCGCGACACGGCGCGACGCACAGACGATCTATTACCGGATCGCCGACAAGAATGTCGCGCGGGTGATCGCAGTGCTCAAAGACATCTATTGCCAGGACGAGTGAATACGTCGCCTCGACCGGCACACGAACGGAAGGAAAAGCCGATGACCGACATGACCCCGATCACCCCGCAACGCGCCGCCGCTCTCATGCGCGAGGGCGCCGTGCTTGTCGATATCCGCGAACGTGACGAACATGCCCGCGAAAAAATCCCCGGCGCGCGACATCATGCGCTGTCGATCATCGACCGCGATCATCCGGCCCGGCCCGGCGACGATGTGCTGATCTTCCATTGCAAGTCTGGTGCGCGCACGCGCCAGAATGCACCGAAGATCGTGGGCGGCCTCCCCTCCGGCGTTGAGACCTATATTCTTGAAGGCGGCATCGATGCGTGGCGCAGCGCAGGCCTGCCGGTCGACATAGACCGCCGCCAGCCGATCCCGACCATGAGGCAGGTGCAGATCACGGCGGGCAGCCTGGTGCTGATCGGCGTGCTGCTCGGCGCGTTCGTGGCGCCGGGCTTCTACGCTTTGTCAGGATTCGTCGGCGCTGGGCTTGTCTTTGCCGGCGTGACCGGGTTCTGCGGGATGGAGCGCATTCTGGCGCTGATGCCCTGGAACCGGCAACCGTCCCCCGTGCGCTAGGCCAGCCGGATCGCCATCGATGCTGATGACCCTGCAGGATCTGTCGGCCGTGTTGTCCGGCAGCGTGGTCGGGCTTTCGCTCGGTCTCATCGGCGGCGGCGGCTCGATCCTGGCCGTGCCGCTTCTGATCTATGTTGTCGGCATGCCCTCCGTGCATGCGGCGATCGGCACGAGCGCCGTTGCGGTTGCCGCCAGCGCAGGCATCAGCCTGCTCGGGCATGCACATGCCAGAAATGTCCGCTGGCCCTGCGCGCTGACATTCGCGCTGGCGGGAATTGCGGGGGCCGCTGCCGGCGCACAACTCGGCAAGATGATGGATGGCGGCAGGCTTCTGTTGCTGTTTGGATTGCTCATGGTGATTGTCGGCGCGCTGATGCTGCGGCCGCGCAAGTCCGGCGACAATGCAGATGTGCGGCTCGACCGCGCCAGCATGTTGAAGCTGTTGCCGCTGCTGGTCGGGATCGGCTTTGCGGTCGGCCTGCTATCTGGATTCTTCGGGATCGGCGGCGGGTTTCTGATCGTGCCGGGCCTGATCGGCGCCACCGCCATGCCGCTCATCGATGCGATCGGCTCGTCGCTTGTATCCGTCACGGCCTTCGGCGCCACCACGGCGGCGAGCTACGCGCTGTCCGGTCTGGTGATCTGGCGGATCGCCGGATTGTTCGTGCTCGGCGGCGCTGTCGGCGGCGTCATCGGTATGCTGGCGGCGAGCCGGCTGGCCGGTCAGAAGCGAACCCTCACTTATATCTTTGCCGGCGTGGTCATCGTGACCGGGCTCTATGTCATCGCAACATCGCTGCTGCGCTGACTTTTGCGCGCAGCACGAGCCGCGCAGCCTTCACG
>JAEVZN010000046.1 GCA_023392205.1 Pseudomonadota bacterium | reverse complement strand
TTTGCGGGGCGAAACATGCCTTGTCATGCTCCAGCGGCACCGACGCGCTTGTTTTGACATTGATGGCAAAGGATATCGGTCCGGGCGACGCGGTCTTCTGTCCGACTTTCACATTCTGCGCGACGGCGGAATGCGTGGCGCTGGTGGGGGCCACACCCGTTTTTGTAGATGTGCATGCGGACACATTCAACATCGACGTGGCGAGCCTGAAGGAAGCCATCCAGACGGCCAAGACGCAGGGCCTTCGTCCCAAGGCCGTGATCCCGGTGGACCTGTTCGGATTGCCGGCCGATCACGATGCGGTGGCCGACATCGCGCGCGACGAGAATCTTTTCGTGCTCGACGACGCGGCGCAGGGCTTTGGCGGCAGCTACAAGGGCCGGCCGATCGGTACGTTCGGCGGCGCGACCGCCACCAGCTTTTTTCCGGCCAAGCCGCTTGGCTGCTACGGCGATGGCGGCGCGGTGCTGACCGACGACGATGAATTGCTGGCGGTCCTGAAAAGCGTGCGCGTGCACGGCCAGGGATCGGACAAATACGACAATGTCCGGATCGGGCTGACCGCGCGGCTGGATACGATCCAGGCGGCGATCCTGCTCGAGAAGCTGAAGATCTTCCGCGACGAGATTGCCGCGCGCAACCGCGTCGCCGCGCGCTATGCGGCGGGCCTCGGCGACGTGGCGACGGTGCCGGTGATGCCGGACGGTTATGAATCGGTCTGGGCGCAATATACGATCCGGCTCGCGCCGGGGCGTCGCGATGCACTGGCCAAGGCGTTGCAGGCGCAGGGCATCCCGACCGCGATCTATTATGCCCGGCCGCTGCACCGGCAGACGGCCTATCTCGGTTTTCCGGTACCCGCAGCCGGATTGCCGGTCAGCGAGCGGCTTGCGGACGAGGTCATCAGCCTGCCGATGCATGCCTATCTCGACGAGGCGACGCAGGACCGTATTGTCGATGCCGTCCGGCAGGCTTTGCGTTAGGCGTCCACCGCAATATTCTCGCTCCGCGCGGACGGTCCCGTGCATCCCGCCGATGCGGGGACCTTTTCCAGTCTGACCGGAAAGGCCGGGGTCAACCCTGGCGGCGACGCATGCTGCGACCCAGGGCCTCATTGTGATCGGACGGATTTTCACGGTCGGCGGGTTCACGCTCCTGTCGCGCGTCACCGGCTTTCTGCGCGACATCATGCTCGCAGCGATCCTCGGCGCCGGTCCGATTGCCGATGCCTTCTTTGTCGCGCTCAGGCTCCCCAACCATTTCCGGGCGATCTTCGCGGAAGGCGCCTTCAACGCGGCCTTCGTGCCCGCCTATGCCCGCATCCGCACCCAGGACGGTCCGGATCCGGCCAAGATATTTGCCGACCGGATCTTTACGCTGCTTCTGGCAAGTCAGGTGGTGCTGCTGGCGATTGCCTGGGCCTTCACCCCGGCCGTCATCGAATTGCTTGCGCCCGGCTTCGAGAACGACCCGGAGCGCTTCACGCTGGCCGTCGCACTGACCCGCATCACCTTTCCCTATCTGCTGCTGGTGTCGCTGGTCACGCTGTATGGCGGCATCCTGAATTCCATCCATCGCTTCGCGACGCCCGCAGCCGCGCCGATCCTGCTCAACCTGTCGATGATGGCGACGCTGGCTGTCGCCTATGTATTCCCGACGCCCGGCCATGCAGCCGCCTGGGGCGTGCTGATTGCCGGTATCCTCGAAGTGATGCTGGGCATGGGCGATGCGGGCCGGGCGCAGGTGCTGGCCTGGTTTCGCAGACCGACGCTCGACGCAGACACACGCAAGTTCTTCCGTGCGCTCGGACCGGCAACGGTTGGATCGGCGGGCGTGCAACTGGCGCTGTTTGCCGACACGATCATTGCGAGCTTTCTGGTCACCGGTGCGATCTCGGCGCTCTATTACGCAGATCGCATCAATCAATTGCCGATCGGGGTTATCGGTATCGCCGTGGGGACGGTGCTGCTCCCGGAAATGGCGCGCCGTATCGCCGCTGGCGATCATATCGGCGCGACACATGCGCAGAACCGCGCCATCGAACTGACGTTGCTGCTGACGATTCCATGTCTTGTCGCCTTCCTGATCGTCCCCGATCTGATCATGCGGGCGCTGTTCATGCGGGGAAAATTTACCTCCGATGATGCCGCGGCCGCCGCCGCGACGCTTGCGGCCTATGCGACCGGCCTGCTGCCATTCGTGCTGATCCGCAGTCTCACCGCGCCATTCTTCGCACGCGGCGATACCGCCACGCCGGTCAAGGCCTCGCTGATCGCCGTCGCCGTCAATGTCGGGTTCAAGATATTATTGATGGGGCCACTGGCGCAGGTCGGGCTGGCCTTTGCCACCGCCATCGGCGCCTGGGTCAATCTCGGCCTCGTCACGTGGTTCGCGTCGCGCGCCGGTATTCTGGGCATGGACGGCCGGCTGAAGCGCTCGCTGATCATATTGGCTGTCTGCGGTTCGGTAATGGGAATCGTGCTGTTCATGGCCGTCCGTATTGTGAGCGCTCTGTATCGCGACCTCGCCATGTTCCGCGATGAACTGTCGCTGCTCACGCTGGCCGTCATCGGTGGCTTGGTCTATGGCGGACTTGTGATGGCGTTGCTCGGACGCAACTGGCTGCGGGGTTTTCTTCGCGAGCCGCCCCCACCGGGTCTCACGAAAAGCTGAAATTGGCCGGCCCGGCATAGACAATCCTGCAACCCAGCGTTAAGTGCATTGCGGGGTCATATTTGAAACCTAAAGCAACCACGCCTACCTGCCGCTGGGCCGCGGATCGTGAGGGCAGGCTGCTTTGAGGCTGCAATAATGAGACGAAAGTATAAGGGTGCCGTGCGGGCCGCTCTGATTGCCGGTTTCCCGCTCTGGCTCGCTGCTTGCGGGGACAATCCGCAGGCCCAGCAGAAAGCCGCTCCGCCGCCGCCCGCCGTAACGGTGGCCAATCCCAGCGAGCGGACCATCGTCGACCAGGACGAATATGTCGGCCGCTTTGTCGCTGTCGACTCGGTCGAGGTGCGCGCCCGCGTCTCGGGATATCTTGCCAGCATCCATTTCACCGACGGCCAGATGGTCAAGCAGGGCGACCTGCTGTTCACCATCGACCGGCGGCCCTTCGAGAATGCGCTGGCGCAGGCCAAGGCCAATCTGCAACAGGCGCGTGCGACGCTTGCCTTTGCGGAGGCCGATCATCAGCGCGGCCAGCAATTGGTGAAGGACAAGACCATCACCGAGCAGACCTTCGAGCAGCGGCTGCAGGCCAAACGCATCGGCGAAGCCAATGTCGCGGCCAACGAGGCCAGTGTCCGGCAGGCCGAACTCGACCTCGAATTCACGGAATTGCGGGCGCCTGTGAGCGGGCGCATCGGCGACCGCCGGGTTTCCGCGGGCAATCTTGTGGTCGGCAGCACCGGCGGCGGCGCAACGACGCTGCTCGCGACCATCGTGTCGACCGATCCGATCCGCTTCGAATTCACCTTCGATGAAGCCTCATACCTGCGTTACGAGCGCCTCGCCGCGAACGGCAAGGCGACGCAACAGAAGAACGATATCGCGACCCGTGGCGGCTCGAGCCTCGTTCGCCTCAAACTGATCGATGAAGCCGATTTCGCACATGTCGGCCGCATGGACTTCCTTGACAATGTGATCGACCGCAGCACCGGCACGATCCGCGGGCGCGCCACCTTCGGCAATTCCGACGGCATCTTCACGCCCGGTATGTTCGGCAGGCTGCAGGTGCCGGCCTCCGCGCCCTACAAGGGCCTTGTCATTCCCGACGCGGCGATCGGCAGCGAGCAGGCCCGTAAATTCGTCTATGTCGTGCGGCCCGACGATACCGTCGGCCAGCGCTATGTCGAACTCGGTCAATTGTCGGAAGGCGACCGGGTCATCAAGAGCGGCCTCGACCGCAGCGACCGGGTGATTGTGGAGGGACTGATGCGGGCGCGGCCCGGCATCAAGGTGACGCCGCAAGGCGCTCCCGCGCAAAGCGCAGAGACGGCGCAGAAGTAAGGCCGCCGTTATGAAAATCTCCCATTTCTTCATTGACCGGCCGATTTTCGCGGCCGTCCTCTCCATCGTTTTCATCATCGTCGGTGGCGTGACCTTCTCGCGCCTGCCGATCGCGCAATATCCGGAGATCGCGCCGCCGGTCATCAACATCACCGGACAATATCCGGGCGCGGCCGCCGAAACGGTCGCGGAAACGGTCGTTGCGCCGATCGAGCAGCAGGTGAACGGCGTCGAGGGGATGATCTACATCTCCTCGAATTCGACCGCCGATGGCCGCTTCTCGATCTCGGTGACTTTCGATCTCGGCGTCGATCTCGATATCGCGCAGGTACAGGTGCAGAACCGCGTGTCGACCGCGACACCGCGCCTGCCGCAGGCGGTCCAGCAGATCGGCGTCACGGTGGCCAAGGCATCACCCGACATCCTGATGGTCGTGAACCTGTTTTCGCCCGACAAGTCGCGCGATCCGATCTTCCTCACCAATTACGCCAATCTGCAGATCAAGGACGTGCTGACGAGGCTCGACGGCGTCGGCTCGATCACCGTCTTCGGTGCGCGCGACTTCGCGATGCAGGTCTGGCTCGATCCGAACCGTCTGCAATCCCTGAACCTCACGGCGCAGGACGTGACTGCTGCCTTGCAGGCTCAAAATGTGCAGGTCGCATCGGGCGTTCTGAACCAGCCGCCGGTCGCCAACCAGCTGGCCTTCCAGGTCGCCGTGCGCACATTGGGACGACTGTCCGAACCGGAGGAATTCGGGAATATCGTGGTCAAGCAGACGGACGATGCGGTGGTGCGCATCAAGGATGTCGCGCGGGTCGAATTGACCGCCCAGGACTTCTCCTCGGCCTCCTATCTGGGGCGCGACCCGTCGGTCGCCCTGGCCGTGTTCCAGCGGCCGGGCTCGAATGCGCTCAGCACCGGCAGCCTGATCCGCAACACCACCGCCGAACTGGCGAAGGATTTCCCGGAGGGGATGCAATACACGATCATCTACGATCCGACCCAATTCATCCGGCAATCGGTGGATGCAGTGATCGAGACGATCTTCGAGGCGGTGATCCTCGTGATCCTCGTGATCGTCATCTTCCTGCAGACCTGGCGGGCGGCGGTGATCCCGATCATAGCCATTCCGATATCGCTGATCGGTACGTTCTTTTTCATGGGGATCTTCGGTTTCACGATCAACAACCTGTCCCTGTTCGGACTGGTGCT
>JAEVZN010000594.1 GCA_023392205.1 Pseudomonadota bacterium | reverse complement strand
GGCTGGATCACCGCCGTGGCGCCGGCTTCGATCGCCACCAGCAATCCATCCGCGAACGGAAAGAAGGCATCGGAAGCCACGACCGCGCCTTTGGTCAGCGGCTGCGCCAGACCCAGTTCCTGTGCCGCGTCCTGCGCCTTGCGGGCGGCAATGCGCGCGGAATCGATGCGGCTCATCTGGCCCGCGCCGATGCCGACCGTCGCGCGGTCCTTTGCATAGACGATGGTGTTGGACTTCACATGCTTGGCGACCCGGAACGCGAAGATGAGATCGCGCATCTCGGCCTCGCTCGGTGCGCGTCTGGTGACGGTCTTCAAGATCATGTCATCCGCCACCGCATTGTCGCGGCTCTGCACCAGCAGACCGCCCGCCACCGACTTGACGCCGAGACCCGGCGCGCGCGGATCGGGCAATGCGCCCGCCAGCAACAGTCGCAGATTCTTCTTCGCACCGACAATGGAGATGGCTTCCTCGCTGGCGTCCGGAGCGATGATGACTTCGGTGAAAATCTCGGTGATGAGCCGCGCGGCCTCTGCGTCCAGCGGACGGTTGAGCGCCACGATCCCGCCAAAGGCCGATGTCGAATCGCAGGCCAGCGCCTTGCGATAGGCGTCGTGCAGCGTCTCGCCCTCCGCCACGCCGCAAGGATTGGCGTGCTTGACGATCACACAGGCCGCGCTCTTGCCCGGATCGAACTCGGCCACGCATTCATAGGCTGCATCGGTATCGTTGATGTTGTTGTAGGACAGTTGCTTGCCCTGCAATTGCCGCGCGGTGGCGACGCCCGCGCGCTGTTCGGGCGTGCGGTAGAAGGCGGCCTGCTGGTGCGGGTTCTCGCCATAGCGCAGGGCCTCGGCCAGCGTGCCGCCGAAGGCGCGGAACGTCGGCGCGCCGTCCTGGAGCTGGGCGGCAAACCAGTTTGAAATCGCGGCATCGTAAGCTGCGGTCCGCGCGTAGGCTTTCGCGGCGAGCTTGCGGCGCAGGTCGAGGCTCGTGCCGCCGGATTTGAGCGCATCGAGCAGCGGGGCGTAATCGGCCACATCCACGATCACAGCGACGTCGTCATGGTTCTTGGCCGCCGCGCGGATCATCGCCGGTCCGCCGATATCGATATTCTCGATGCAATCCTCGAAGCCGGCGCCCTTCGCGACCGTCGCCTCGAACGGATAGAGCGACACCACCAGTAGATCGATCGGCAGAATGTCATGCGCACGCATGGCGTCGGTATGCGCGGTGTTGGTGCGGACCGCCAGAAGCCCGCCATGCACTTTCGGATGCAGGGTCTTCACCCGCCCGTCCATCATTTCCGGAAAGCCGGTGATGTCGGACACATCGGTCACCGCAATGCCGGCCTCGGCCAGCGCCGCGCGGGTGCCGCCGGTGGATACGATCTCGATATCGAGGGCGGACAATGCGCGCGCGAAATCGATCAGCCCGGTCTTGTCGGACACGGAAATCAGCGCGCGGGCGGCGCGGCGGAGGGAGGATGGCATGTTCGCTGACCTTGCTTGCGATGGGGCGAAACTCTCACTTCCGCTCATTCCCGCGCAAGCGGGAATCCGAGCGGACCATGAGCGCATCGATATTCTAAAGCGGCAATTCCGGCTCGGGCGGGCGCTTGGCGGCCGCGTCGGCACCCTTGCGCTGGGGCGCGCGCGGGGTATGCGAGAAAGTCCAGTGCACGCGCGGCACCTGGCGTGCGCGGCCATAGATCACAAGCTGCTGCGCGCGGCGCGGACCTTCCGATCCGCCGAGATAGACGCTCTCTTCCACCTCGACGCGATCCTCGTGGCTGTCGAAATTCCACACATCCTTGTTCGGCAGCACCAGCATGGCGCCATGCCCGTCCGAACGGCGGCTCGCCTTGATGGTCGGATGCAGGTGAAAGCGCACGGCAAACTCGTCGCGCGAGCCCTGCGGCAGCATCTCGCCATGCGTCGGCATGAACACATCCTCGCCTTCCAGCTTGCTGCCGCCCGCGGTCAGCATCACCGCGCGCTGATGGATCACGCCGAACCGGCGCGAATAGCCGTCATGCGAGGCGCGCAGCACCAGCGAATCCTCATGCTCGCTGCGCGCGACCGGCACCCGCGTCGGCCCGTCGACAATCGGCACGCCGACGATCTGGCGGAAGGCGCCCTCCTCGCGGAAACGGCAGGACGAGGCATTGTTGAAGCTCACGGTGGAATGCGCGGCAGTGGCGCGCGCCACCTGCCGCCAGCTTTCGCGATTGATAAGCGGCAGCCCGCAATTGACCACGATGCGCTGGCCGCCCGAACTCAGTTCAAATGCCAGGCATCCGGCATGCGCCTCCTGGCTCATATCCATCGGCGGCGGCATGCCGGTATCCATGATCAGCAGCATGTTGTTGAGCTTGAGCCGCTGATAGCCGGAATGCGCGGCATTGGAGACAGGTTCGCCGCGCACATCGTCATAGGCGAGGATGGTGGCGATGAGATCGGCACCGGTCGCGCCCATGCCGTTGAACAGCGCGAAATTGCCGTCGTCATGCCGGAAGAAGCGCAGCATCGGCATCATGCGGTCGACGGCATTGAGCAGCGCCGCCGGCGGCTGGATGTTGCGGCTGGTAAAGGCCTGCTTGAGCGGCAGGAGGTCGAGCAGCAATTCGATCAGCGTACCGGGATTGCGGCCGATATGCCCGCCATCGGGCAGGATCTGCGCCTCAAGCTGCTCGGTCAGCTTCTTTGTGACATTGCGGATGTTGCGTTCCTGGCTCTCCATGCACAGCGAGGCATAGGTCAGCGCGATCGTCACCTGCAGCTGCGGATATCCCTCGCGCGCCTCGGTCGCGCTGTTGCGCAGGGCATGCAATTGCCGGTTCAGGCTGCGCATGAAGCGCCGGTAGAAATGCGCCTCCGTGTCCTGCATGATCAGCGGCGCCTGGCTGATCCACGACATCACACGCCGCGACAGGACATCCGGCCGGAACGCCACCCTCTGCCATTTCCGCTGATGGGTAATCCATTCGTCCACCAGCGCGCGCGCATTGGCGCGGGTGATGGCATTGTCGGCGGCGCGCAGATGGCGCAGCCAGCCGAAGCCGTAAAGCTCCACCGCCCATTCGTCCGAGGGTGGCTCCATCTCGAAGGGCGAGCGGCCGTCGCAGATCACCACCTAGCCGCCAAAGCCAAAACGGCCGGCATAGATCTCGCTCGCACAGGTGGCGTCGGCGGTGCGCAGATCCTGCGGCGAGAGCAGCAGCCGGTCGGACTGGCCGGCAAACATCCGCCACGGGAGAAATGGCAGGTTGCTCGCGCGTCCGCCCGCACGCCGCAGCCCGCGGCGCATAAGGAAAAGCGACATTCGTGTCCGGTCGGCGACCGTAGCGCGCGCCATTGTCGGTCAGCATCCCCCCTGATCGCCGCCGTCCGTGAGGACCGGCGACGGCCCATTCTTCCGCCGTCACCTATAACCAACGCGCGGGTATCGGCCAACCGCTTGTCCCGGCTGACTGATTCTGTATGGAAGTGCCCAATTCGCACGCAGAATGCGGCGGGTCAGCGGCGCCCGCCGCAGATATTGCACGCCAGCGACGGATTTCAGGCCGTCAGGACCACGGACCACGGCGCCCCGACCCCGACCAGGGGCCGGACGGGGGTACGCTGCCGCGCCCCTGCGGTGCCGCGCTGCGCGCCCCGCCGTCATAGCCGCCGCCACCGCTGCCAAACCCGCTCTGGCCCATCTCGCGCGCCAGCGCATTCAGGGCGGCGATGCGGTTCTCGGTGGCCGGATGGGTCGAGAACAGGTTGTCCATCCGCTCACCCGACAGCGGGTTGATGATGATCATATGCGCGGTGGCCGGATTGCGCTCGGCGGTCTCGTTGGGGATCTGGTGCGCAGCGTTGGAAATCTTCGCCAGCGCCGACGACAGCCAGGCCGGCTGGCCGACGATCTGCGCGCCGAGCTTGTCGGCGGAATATTCGCGGGTGCGGCTGATCGCCATCTGCACCA
>JAEVZN010000585.1 GCA_023392205.1 Pseudomonadota bacterium | reverse complement strand
TCAGGTGTTTATCGAGCCGCCATCCACCGCGATCGTCTGTCCGGTCATGAAATCGCTGTCGGGGGCGGACAGGAAGACCAGCGCGCCGAGCAGATCGGGCGGGAGTTGGTCCCGCTTGAAGGCGCGGCTGCCCACCACCCGCGCCTGCAGCGCCGCGTCATGCGATCCGGACGCCACCAGGGTGTCGCTCATCACAAGGCCCGGCGCGAGCGTATTCACGCAGATGTTGTGCTCGCCCAGTTCGCGCGACAGGGTGCGGGTGAATGTCGCAATCGCACCCTTGGACGACGTGTAATGCAGCATGCCCGGCAGGCCCTTGTAGACCGTGCCGGAACCGATATTGACGATCTTGCCGTATTTGCGCGCGATCATGTGCGGCACGACATGCTTCACCATCAGGAACGAGCCACGCACGTTGATCGCCATGACCTTGTCCCAGAGATCGACGTCGATGTCCTGAACCTTGGTATGCTGCAGCGGCGCGAACAGCGCGGCGTTGTTGATCAGAATATCGACCTTTCCGAAGCGCTCGACCGCACGCGCGACCAGCTCCTTCACCTGCGTCTCGTCGCTGACATCGCAGGACACACTCATCGTGGAATTGGCGCCGTGCTTGGCGGCAATCTCATCGGCGGCCTCGCTGCCGTCGGCGATATCGGCGATCACGACGCCTGCACCTTCCGCCGCCAGCGCCTCCGAATAATGCCGCCCGATGCCCTTCGCACCGCCCGTCACGATTGCCGTCCGTCCCGAAAGTCTTGCCATGTCACTCTGAGCCTCTAAAAGATCGGCGGGGATTTATGCATGAAGCGCCAAAGGATGAAAGCATTCCGATGACCAGCGATATCGAAGACCGCCTTGCCATCCGCGACATTGTCGAAAACTGGGCCGTGCTCCGCGATGCACGACTGTGGGACCGGTTCCGCAAGGTGTGGCACGACGACGGGGTCATGCAGGCGACCTGGTTTCAGGGGTCCTGCGACGAATTCATCAAGGTCAGCCAGGAAGGTTATGACAAGGGCGTGCGCATCCTGCATTTTCTCGGCGGCATGAATATCGAGATCGAGGGCAACAGGGCCATCGCGCAGACCAAGATGACGATCTCGCAGCGCGGTCCTGTCGACGGCGTGCTGTCGGATGTGGTCTGCACCGGGCGCTTCTACGACTTCCTCGAAAAGCGCTCGGGGCGCTGGGGCTTCGTCCTGCGCCAGCCGATCTACGAGATGGACCGCGTCGATCCGGTCGATCCGTCGGCCAAACTGTCGCTCGATCAGGACATCCTGAAGCTGTATCCGGAAGGCTATCGCCACCTCGCCTATCTGCAGCACAAGATCGGCTACAAGGTGAAGCGCGACATGCCGGGCCTCGACGGTCCGGAGGTCGAGGCGCTGTATGCCAAGGGCAAGGCGTGGCTTGAGGGCAAGCCGCTGTCCTGAAGTTTCGTTCGCTTCAGGCGCGACCCAGACACAAAGGCGCGGGGCCAAACCCGCGCCTTTTCTTTCAGCGGCCGGTCAATTGCTTCACATAGGCGGCGAAGCCTTCAAGCTGCTGCTTGACGATATCGCGGCCCATCTGATCGGTGAAAGCCAGTGTCTTCTCGTCGAATTTCTGCGGCGCGAAGGTGACGATCACTTCCGGCCGTCCGAAGCAATGCGCATCGAGCGACACGAGGCATTGCCGCAGATGATATTGCATCCGCGAGCCGCCGAGCAGCGCCATCGAGGCGGATTGCAGCGCCACCGGCTTGCCCTTGAAAGCCTGCTCCTTCATCCGCGACACCCAGTCGAGCGCATTCTTCAGCGTACCGGGGATCGTCCAGTTATATTCCGGCGAGACGATCACGATTCCGTCCGCCGCCCTCACCGCGTCGGCAAACGCGGCGACGCTGTCGGGAAATCCGCTCTCGTTCTGGATGTCGGAATCGTAATGCGGCATGGCCGCAATCGGCGGCGATGCCTCGAAGGTCATGCCCGCCGGCGCAAGCTCCGGCAATGCCCGAATGAGTGCGGCATTGTAGGAGCCTTTGCGCAGGCTCCCGCAGATCGTCACGATCTTCAGCGCGTCCCCCATGATCGCGGCCCGCTCAGGCCTTGACGCGCGCGATGAAGGCCTCGAAGCCCTCAAGCTGCTGCTTGATGATGTTGCGCGTCGCTTCGTCCTTCAGTTCGCCGGTCTTTTCATCGAACCTCTGGGCCGCACCGCCGACGAAGATTTCCGGCTTGTTGAACACGAAGGCGTCGAGGAACACCATCATCGTGCGGGCGTGATATTGCATGCGGGCGCCGCCCAGCGGACCCTGCGACGCGGATTGCAGGCAGACCGGCTTGTTGGCGAAGGGCTGGTCCTTGAGGCGCGATACCCAGTCGATGGCGTTCTTCAGCGCACCGGGGACCGAGTAATTGTATTCAGGCGTGACGATGATGACGCCATCGGCGGCGCGGATCGCATCGCCCAACGCAGTGACCGGCGCCGGCCAGCCTTCCGCCTGCAGATCGGCATTGTAGAGCGGCATCTCGATCGAGGGCGACGCGGTGATGGTCATGCCCGCCGGCGCGAGGCCCGGCAGCGCATTGGCCAGCATGCGGTTGAACGAACCTTTACGCAGCGATCCGCAAATCGTGATGACGTTGCTCATATGGCTTCCTTTGGCGAGTTGTGGCGGGATGTCGCGCCGGACCGGCGATGATTTTCGGACCGGCTGTTTAGCGGCGAACGGTCAGTCTGTCACCCGCCCCAAAAGCATGGGGCCGGCGTGGCCAAAAGCCGCCGCCGGCCCCGTTACCCGCCGTGGGTTCAGCGCTGCTCGATGCCGGCCTTTTTCATCAGGTCGGCCCATTTGGCGATTTCCGACGAGACGTGCTTGGTCAGTTCGTCATTCGAGGAGGTCTTGACCACGATCCCGGTCTTGGCGATGGCCTGCTTGACGCTGTCCTTGGCGAGCGACGCATGCATCGCCTTGGTCATCCGGTCTACAATGGCCTGCGGCGTGCCCGCCGGCACCGCAAAGCCGTACCAGCTCGTGACATTGTATCCGGGCACGCCGGCTTCCGACAATGTCGGCACGTCCGGCAGCGCATCGTTACGTTCGGCCGATGTCACCGCCAGCGCCCGGACCTGTCCGCCTGCGATCTGGCCGCGAATGGCGGGCAGCAATTCGAACGTGATCTGCACGTCGTTCTGCATCATCGAGGTCATCACTTCCGGCGTGGTGCGGAAGGAGACATGGCGCACATCGGTGCCGGACAAAACCCGGAACAATTCGCCCGCGAAATGCTGCGTGGTGCCGACACCGCCAGCGGCGCCGAAATTGTATTTGCCGGGATTGGCCTTGGCGAGATCGAGCAATTCCCTGACGCTCTTGGCCTCGAATTTCGGCGACGCCACCAGCACCAGCGGCACGGTGCCGATCTGCGTCACCATCTGGAAATCCTTGACCGGATCGAAGGGCAGCTTCTTGTACAGGGCGCCCGCCACCGCATGCGCGTTGCTCAGGACGAGAACGATCGAACCGTCCTTGTCCGCTTTCGCAACCATATCCGCGCCGATGGTCGAGCCGGCACCGGGCTTGTTCTCGACCACGAAGCTCTGGCCAAGCGATTCCTGCATGTCCTGCGCGATGATGCGGGTGACGATATCGGTGCCGCCGCCGGGACCGTAGGGCACCAGAAAACGAACGGTGCGCGTCGGCCAGTCCTGCGCCGCAGCCGGCGCGACAGCCGACAATCCCAGCACAAGGGCCGCAGCAAGCGGCATCACCTTCATCGACGAAGTCATGGAAGCTCCTCCTTTGGACGATTGTTTGTCGTTATCGAAAGCCGGATCGTTGATGTCCGGCATCGCAGGCATTTGAAGGAGAACGCTGCCGCCTGTCACCCCTTTTGTTCGAGCGTTTTCATATGCTCGAACGGTCGAGACCTGCCTCGCGCGCCGTCGCAATCAGGGCGTTGAATGTATCGTCCGTCAGCGGGACGCCATTCGCCGTGCGCTCCGCGCGCATCCGTCTCTCCGGCTCGCCGGGGAGTTGCACGGGCTTCTGC
>JAEVZN010000513.1 GCA_023392205.1 Pseudomonadota bacterium | reverse complement strand
CCTTTCCGCCGGTCTTGATCACGAGCTTGCCGTCCGGACCCTTGACGACCTCGGTGTTGTACCAGTCCTGGATCGGATGCTGGTTCGGTCCGAACTTGAAGGCGCCGCGCACCGCCTCGAAATCGGCCTTCAGCATGGCCTGCCGGAATTTCTCCGGATCCTTCAGATCCCCATTGACGCCCTTCAGCGCCGCACCGATTGCCAATGCGGTGTCATAGGCCTGGCCCGCATAATAGGTCGGCACGCGGTCCGCGCCGAATTTCTTGGTCCAGGCCTCCATGAACTTCTTGTTGGCCGGGTTGTCGAAATCCGTATTCCAGTGCGTCGTGCCTTTGAGGCCCAGCGCGGATTCACCGACGGCCTTCAGGATGTTGACGTCGATCGACGGGGCCGGCACGACCATGGGAATGCTGTCGAGCAAGCCGGCCTGCTGATATTGCCGAGTGAAGGCGATGCCGAGACCGCCCGGATGGAAGTGGAACACCACATCCGGCTTGGCGGCGCGGATCTGCGCCATTTCCGGTGCAAAGTCGGTCTGATCGAGGCGGGTATAAACCTCGTTGACGATCTCGCCCTTGAAGAAGCGCTTGAAGCCCGCCAGCGCATCGCGACCGGCCTGATAATTCGGCGCGAGGATGAAGGCCCTCTTGTAACCGAGATTGGTCGTGGCCTGCCCCGCGCTCTCATGCAGGGTGTCGTTCTGCCAGGACACCACGAAATAGTTCTTGTGGCATTCCTTGCCGGCAAACTGCGAGGGGCCGGCATTCGGGCTCACATAGATGGCGTTGGCGTCGAGAATATCGGGGACCGCCGCGCCGGCCACGTTCGAGAAGATGATGCCGGTAAACAGCTTGATGCCGTCGGTCTTGAGCATCCGGTCGGCGATCTGCTTGCCCTGGCCGGGCTTCAGGCCGTCGTCTTCCACCGAAAGCTGCACCGGAACGCCGCCGAGCTTGCCACCTTCCATGTCGATGGCGAGCTGAAATGCGTCACGCATGTCGGCACCGATATAGCCGGCCGGTCCCGACAGGGTGGGGATGAAACCGATCTTTACCGGCTCCTGAGCCAAAGCTGCCGTACTCAACGCCGCCGGGGCCGTGAGCATGGCCGAGACCGCCAATCCTGCTGCAATCGTCAATCGTCGCACTGCACTCGTCTCCTGTTGTTGCAATCGCTGCATCGTCCGCTCTCGCGACCCGACATTACGTCAGAGGCTCGAGAACATAAGTCGCACCTGACCTCACGATACGTCCAAATGCGGGGGGAGGAAAATGGTAAGGCGCGACAATCGTCTGCGTCCCGGCACATTCGTCCAAAAGCCGCAGCCGTGTGGCCCGCGAGAGTCCCGGCTCCACGCAGAAATTGGATGTCATCTCCGGCGATGTGAGCTGGATCGGGCTGTGCAGCACATCGGCCATGAACAGGACGTCGCCCTCCTGCGTTTTCAGCCGCACCACCGCCATGCCGAGCGTATGTCCGGGCGCCGGTTCGAGCCACAGGCCGGGCGCGATCTCGGCCGGCGGTACGACTGCGTCATAAAGTCCGGCATCGCGAATGGGCGCCACGCTGTCGGCATAGGCACCGTGCAGCGTGTGGCTATCGCTGCGATACAACCCGCTCCAATGCGCCAGTTCGGATTGCGCCACCACATATCGCGCATTGGGGAAAGCGGGCTGCCATGTTCCGTCGACCAGCACCGTATTCCAGCCGACATGGTCGGCATGAAGATGCGTATTGACGACCAGATCGAATTGCTCCGGCGCATAACCCAGCGCCGCCAGGCGATCCATGAAATCGCCCTGCCGCCGGTGCCATGCGGGCCGGTCCGGCCGCTCCTTGTCGTTGCCGATCCCGGCATCGATCAGACAGAGGACATCCGCCGTCTTCACAATGTAGGAGTTGAAGCTGAGTGCAATCGTCCCGGCTTGCGCATCGGCCGCCTGCGGATATTTCGCGGCGGCTTCTTTCAGGACATCGCCCTTGAGAGCGGCAAACAGCGCAGTGGATGGCCAGGCAATCCCCTGGATATCCGCCAGACGGTCGATCGTCGCGCCGCCGATCCGCAAGCGATCGCCCGTTTGAGCGTCCTTGGCACCGGCAGGCGACGAGTCAACGCCACTCACAGTTTGCAATCCTTTGCGTAGGGATCGCCGTAGCTGGTCAGGATCTTCTCGCGGGTCTTGAGGACAATTGCGCCGGACGCATCCTTCTCCACCTTCATCGCGTACCAATCCTGCACCGGATGCTGATTGGTGCCGAACTTGAAAGGCCCGCGCGTGAGGTCGTAATCGGCCTTCAGCATCGCGGCACGGAACCCGTCCGCATTCTCGACCTTGCCGCCGACCGCCTTCAGCGCCGCACCGATGGCAATCGCCGTGTCGTAGCCTTGTGCGGCATACATGGTCGGCGTGCGGCCATAGGCCTTGGTGAAGTCTTCGACGAACTTCTTGTTCACCGGATTATCGAAATCGGTATTCCACGCACCCGATACATCGGTGCCGAGCGACGCTTCGCCGATGGTCTTCAGCAGCACATGATCCATGGACGGTTCGGCCAGTACCATGGGAATGGTGCCGAGCAATCCGGCCTGCTGATACTGGCGCATGAAGGCGATGCCCAGACCGCCGGGATGGAAGTGGAACACCACGTCAGGCTTGGCGGCGCGGATCTGCGCCATTTCGGAGGCGTAATCGGTCTGGTCGAGGCGCGTATAGACCTCGCCGATGATCTCGCCCTTGAAGAAACGCTTGAAGCCCTCGATCGCGTCCTTGCCGGCCGTGTAGTTCGGCGCCAGCACAAATGCGCGCTTGTAGCCGAGCGATGTCGCATTTTGCCCGGCACTGCCCTGCATCGTGTCGGTCAGCCACGACATCACGAAGTAGTTCTTGTGGCATTCCTTGCCGGCAAAGTTCGACGGTCCGGCATTGGCGCTGACGAAGATGCCGCCATTGTCGACCACGTCCGGCACCACCGCGCCGGCCACGTTCGAGAAGACGATGCCGGTGAACAGCTTCACGCCTTCGGACTTCATGAAGCGTTCGGCGATCTGCTTGGCCTGACCGGGCTTGAGGCCGTCATCCTCGATCAGCAATTCGACGGGAATTCCGCCAAGCGTACCGCCCTCTTCCTTGATGCGAAGCTGGAAAGCGTCGCGGATGTCCTGTCCGAGATAGCCGCCCGGCCCGGAAAGCGTGGTGATGAAACCGATCTTGACCGGCTGCTGGGCCGGCGCCTGAGATGCACCGAACACCATTGCAGCGACACATAATGCCAATGACTTGGCCAACGACTTGAACTTCACCATCACACTCCAGTTTGTCATTCGTGCTGCCTTCCAGGCAGCGTTTGTTATCGGTTGAACGAAAAGTCTGCGGTTCACGCGGCCGAGGATTTCTCGCTGTTAGCAAGTTTCAAGCCAGAGCCCGCCAGAGCGGCGCGCACATTGGCCTTCTCCGCATCGGTCAACGGCAGCATCGGACGGCGCACCGGCCCCGCAGCCTGACCGAGCAGTTCCTGCCAGTATTTGGCATGCGCGTGCCCTTTCTCCGGCGGACGTGACTTCCTGAAGGCTTCGCGCACCGGATTGAGGCTGTCGCGCACCTTGCGGGCAGCGGCCGCATCGCCCTTGAATGCGAGATCGGTGTATTCACGCATGCGCCGGTCGACGGCGGTCTGATACAGATATGGCGGGTTCGAGCAGAGATAGAGCTTCCAGCCGAGTTCGAGAATGTTGTCGAGCCACTCGTCTTCGGACGCGGTCGAGACCAGAATCTTGTCGCCCGCGAGTTGCGTCAGCTTCTTGTACATCTCGCGCGGCACGGAATACTTGATCGCCACGATATTGGGCAGATCGGCAATGCGCGTGCACAATTCCGGACTCATCAGATAACCGGAATCCGGATGGCTCCACATCGCGATGCCGATATTGGTCTGCTCGCCGATATATTTGTAATATTCGTACAGCGTCTCGTCCTGCGATTTCAGGAAGTGCAGAACCGGCGCATGCACCACGATGTAATCGGCGCCGACGGCTTCGGCGTGCTTGGCCAGATCGATCACCGTGTCGATGTTCTGGTCGGAACAGGACATGATGGTCTGGAAGCCGTCTTTATTGGCCGCGTCGACCGCGATCTCGAAGGTGCGCTTGCGCTCCGGCACCGACATGGAAAAGAACTCGCCCTGCTTGCCGGCGATGAACACGCCGTCAATGCCGAGGTCCTTGTTCCAGTGATGCAGGTTGGAGGCGAAGCCCTTCTCGTCGATCTGCAGATCGGGGGTCAGCGGGGTCAGCGCCGCGGCCCAGATGCCCTTCATATGCTCGCGGGAATAGGCTTTGGCGTCCTCGCGGGTATATTTCATCGCTCAGGTCCTCTTTATGTTGTTTCGCGCGGCACGCCATTGCGCATGGCCTGCCATAGCTTCTCACTGGTCAGCGGCATATCCAGATGCGTCACGCCGAAGGGTGACAGCGCATCCACCGCCGCATTCACGATCGCGGCCGGCACGCCGACGCAGCCGGCTTCGCCGATGCCCTTGGCGCCCAGCGGATTGCAGGGGCTCGGCGTCTCGATCTTCGACAGGCGCACATCGGGCATGTGGCAGGCCCGTGGCAGCGCATAATCCATGAACGAGGCCGTGAGCAGCTGACCGTCCTCGTCGTACACCATCCTCTCCAGCAGAGCTTCGCCTATTCCCTGCGCCATTCCACCGAGCATCTGACCTTCTACGAGCATGGGGTTGACCACAACACCCGCATCGTCGACCCAGACGATGCGCTCGAGAATCAGGACGCCGGTCTCCGGATCGATGCGCACATGGGCCACCACGCAGCCGCTGCTCCAAGCCTCGCCCTCGCTCTCATAGACCCGGTGGGTGCGCAAGCCTGCGCCGAATTCCGCAACGATTTCAGCGTCCGATTGCGCGATTCGCGCCAGATCCGTCCAGCTCAGGACGCGGCGTACGGGGACCTGGACGGCAAACCCGTCGGGCGTCAGTTCGACGCGATCCGGCTCCGCCTGCAGCAGCCGGGCGGCGCAGTTTCGGGCTTTTTCGCGGAATTCTTCGGCCGCAAGCATGACGGCGCTGCCGCCGATCGGTGTCGACCGGCTCGCCAGCGCCCCGATCCCGGCGGGGCATGCCGCGGTGTCGCCATGCGCGACGAAAATGTCCTGCGGACTCTGGCGCAGCACATCGGCCAGGATCTGCGCATAGCCGGTTTCCCGGCCCTGCCCCTGCGCACTGGAGCCGGTCGCCGCCACGATCCGGCCATCCGCATCGAGTCGCACCTCGGCGCTTTCCCAGCCATGCCCGCAAGGCTCTGTGTAAAGCGCAACGCCGATGCCGCAGACATCGCCGGCATCCCTGCGCTGCGCCCGCGCAGCATAGGCCGCATCGATATCGGCCGCCTCAAAGGCCAGGTCCAACAGCCGCACATAGTCCCCGGAATCGAGCGTCTCGCCGGTCGGCGTCGCATGCGGAAAAGCATCGGCAGGGACGGCATTTCGCCGACGTATTTCGAACGGATCGAGACCGGTGAGCGCTGCGGCCCGGTCGGCCAGGCGCTCCATCAGCATCGCAGCTTCCGGTCGTCCCGCCCCGCGATAGATACCGGTCGCGGCCGTATTCGCCTGACGGCCCTGCAAGGCGATATCGACGGTCGCGCAAATATAGGGACCGGGCAGGATGCGTGCAGCGTTCTTGCCGGGCACCGCCGCGCTATAGGGCAGCCAATGCCCGAGCGGATAATCGAGGTGCGCGCGCAAGGCGAGGAAGCGGCCTTCGCCGTCAATGGCCAGTTCGCCTGCGATGATCGCACCACGTCCCTGCGTCGCAGCGAGAAAATCCTCCGACCGCGAGCCACGCCACAGGATCGGACGTTTCAGCCGCATGGCCGCCAGCGCCACCAGAGCATCTTCCGGATAAATTGACGCCTTGCCGCCGAAAGCGCCGCCGACATCCGGGGCGATCACCCGGATCTGCTCTTGCGGCAGGTTCAGGATTGTCGCGAGATCCTGACGCGCGCGATGCGGCGTCTGTGTCGACAGCCATGCTGTCAAAAAGCCGGTTGCATCGTCCCAATTGGCGAGCGCGGCGCGCGGCTCCATCGGAGCGGGTGCCACGCGCGCATGCGCGATCTCGACACGCGCGATATGCGCCGCGGCTGCAAAGCCGCTTTCGGCATCTCCGTTGCGCCAGGCACGGCGATAGACCGGCGGCTCGTCATCCCAAAGCGGGACCGGTTCGATCTCCGCCACGATCAGATCGGCAGCTTCGGTCGCGGCCAGGGGCGTTTCCGCGATCACGGCGGCGACCGGCTGGCCGACCGCGTTGATTTCCAGAGCCGGCAGGACCGGGAATGGCAGATGCCGCATCTGCGGCAAAACCTGATTGACCGCCGCTTCCCCGACCCCGGCGAAATCCTTGCCGGTCAGCACAGCGACCACGCCCGGCGACGCCTCGGCCTCCGCGCAATCCAGACCGACAATGAGCCCGTGCGGGTGATTGCTGCGGGCAAAAGCCAGGCTCAGCATGCCGGGGAGATGCAGATCGGTGACAAACGACCCGGCACCGGTCACAAGCGCACGATCCTCGAACCGGCGCAGGCGCTGGCCGATCCATTGCGTGCGCAGAACCTGGTCGCGGGCACGGTCCATGGCGTCGTACGGGCATCCAAGAGCGCGCGGCCGGATGCCTGCGCGGACCGCGCCAGTGTCGGCGGCGGACATTCATTTCACAAGATGACATTATTTTATCTATTGATATGCTGAGAATATGAATATCACCTTGCGTCAGCTTCAGGCCTTCAAGACCGTCGCCGAATTCGGCAATTTCACGCGCGCCGCCGAACGGCTGAAGGTCGCCCAGCCGGCCTTGTCGCTCAGCATCCGCGAATTGGAGCGCGAGCTCAATCTGCGCCTGTTCGACCGGACCACCCGGCGGGTGGAACTGACGGGCGCCGGTCAGGAATTTCTGCAATCCGCCGACAAGCTGCTGAGCGACCTCGACCGCGCTGTGCGCAACGTCAAGGATCTCTCCGAACGGAAGCGCGGCCGGGTCGTGATCGCGGCGCCGCCATTGCTGGCAGCGATGATCGTCCCCGCCGCTATTGCGGAATACACGGCCGCCAATCCCGGCATCGAGATGGGCCTCATCGACGGCCGGAATGCCTTCATTCTGGAAAAGCTGCGGTCCGGCGAAGCCGATTGCGCCATCGGCACTTTTGACGATCGCGAGGACGGATTGCGGCGCGAAATTCTGGCACGCGATGCTCTCACCCTGTTCTGCGCACCGCATTCACCGCTTGCGCGCAATAC
>JAEVZN010000469.1 GCA_023392205.1 Pseudomonadota bacterium | reverse complement strand
CTGCTCCTTCATGGAGTGAATGCCCCAGAACAGGTCATAGAGCTTCCGGGTAGGCGTCACCCAGAAGAAACATTTCACCGTCTGGTCGGACTTGTTGAAGATGCCATGCGGGATCTGCATCGGCAGGCGGATGAGGTCGCCCGCGGTGGCCGAGAAATCGCGGCCGTCGAGCAGGAGATCGAGGCGGCCTTCCAGCATATAGATGAATTCATCCTGGGTCGGATGGATATGCGGCGGCACGAAGGTGCCGGGCGGGAACGTGGCGTGCCAGGACAGACAGGCTTCGGACAGGGATTTCGGCACATAGGTCTGGCCGAGAATATTCCACGAAATGCCGTCTATCCCGGTCGAGGCCTTGGTAACGCCAGCCGTCAGCGATTGCATATGACGCGAACTCCAGTTGCACGCAGTTTGATGCGGCGCATTAAACCAGAAAGGAAATGGAAGCGAAAACAATGCGTGCGGCACGCGGTCGCCCTTTTGCAGACAGCGTAAATATAGGCATCATAGGCCCGGAAATCGGGCTTTATTCCGGATTATTTGAAGCCTAAAGTATCCGCTGTGGGATCCGCGCCCGGTCACGCTCAGGGCGCCTTGTGATTTTCTGGGAGATGTATCCATGTCCAGGTTGTTCACCGCGCTGGTTGCCAGCACCGCGTTAACCCTCGCGGCCGTACCGGCCGTGGCACAGGACAAGCTCAAGGTCGGCGTGATCGCCACGCTGTCGGGTCCGCCCGCCGTGCTCGGCCAGCAATTGCGCAATGGCTTTCAGCTCGCCGTCAAGGAGCTGGGCGGCAAGCTCGGCGGCCGCGATGTCGAGGTCATCGTTCAGGATGACGAACTGAAACCGGACGTGGCGGTGACCAAAGTGCGCGCGCTTGTCGAGCGCGACAAGGTGGACTTCGTCGTCGGCCCGATCTTCTCCAACATGCTGCAGGCGATCTTCAAGCCGGTCACCGATGCCGGTGCGATCCTGATCAGCCCCAATGCCGGCACCTCGAATTATGCCGGCCGCGAATGCAATCCGAATTTCTTCGTCACCTCGTACCAGAATGACCAGATGCACGAGGTGGCCGGCAAATACGCGCAGGACAAGGGCATCAAGTCCGCCTACATCATGGCGCCGAATTACCAGGCCGGTAAGGACGCGCTCGCCGGCTTCAAGCGCTATTTCAAGGGCGACGTGATGGATGAGGTCTATGTGCCTCTCAACCAGCTCGATTATTCCGCCGAGCTCGCGCGCATCGCCGCCGCCAAGCCGGAAGCCTTGTTCGTGTTCCTGCCGGGCGGCATGGGCGTGAATTTCGTGCGCCAGTTCCGCCAGGCCGGACTGGCCGACAAGGTGACGTTCCTGTCCACCTTCACCGTCGATGAATCGACCCTGCCGGCGCAGCAGGATGCGGCGCTCGGCTTCTTCGCCGGCTCCAACTGGGCGCCGAACATGGACAACCCGCAGAACAAGAAATTCGTCGCCGCCTACGAGAAGGAATTCGGCGCGGTGCCTGCGACCTATGCCTTCCAGGCCTATGACGCGGCCATGCTGATCGACGCCGCCCTGAAGGAGACCAAGGGCAATACGTCCGACAAGGACGCGTTGCGGGCCGCACTCAAGAAGGCGGATTTCCAGTCGCTGCGCGGCAACTTCAAGTTCAACGCCAACAATTACCCGATCCAGGACTTCTACCTGACCAAGGTCGCCAAGCGGCCGGACGGCAAGTTCCAGACCGAGATCGTGGAGAAGGTGTTTGCCGATTACGCCGATCCGCATGTCAAGGATTGCAAGATGAAGTGAGCGCCGTCTTGGCGCGCTTCGTCCCCCCTGTCATCAACAACGGCGTGCCGCGTCCCGCATCTGCGGGGCGCGGTATTTCTCTCCGATGAGCACCACGCTTCTTCTCGTCCAGACTTTGAACGGCCTGCAGCTCGGCGTGCTGCTGTTCCTGATCGCGGCCGGGCTGACGCTCGTGTTCGGCGTGATGGATTTCATCAATCTCGCGCATGGCGTCCAATACATGCTGGGCGCCTATCTCGCGGTGATGTTCTACGCGATCACCGGCAATTTCTTCTTCGCGCTGGTGCTGGCGCTGCTGTCGGCTCTGGCCTTCGGGCTCTTCCTGGAATTCGTGGTGTTCCGGCAATTATACGGACGCGACCACCTCGATCATGTGATCGCCACCTTCGGCATCATCATCTTTCTCAATCAGGCCGTGAAATATCTCTGGGGCGCGGCGCCGCTGTCGCTGCCGATTCCCGACTTCTTTTCCGGTGCCGTCGAATTAATGCCGGGCCTGCTTTATCCGGTCTGGCGGATGGTGATCATCGCATCGGGGCTGGGCGTTGCGCTGCTGCTCTATCTTCTGGTCAGCCATACCCGCATCGGCATGCTGGTGCGCGCGGGATCGACGCATGCGCCGATCGTGTCGGCGCTCGGCATCGATATCCGCCGCCTGTTCGCCATCGTGTTCGGCTTCGGCGCGATGCTGGCGGGCTTTGCCGGCGTGATGATCGCGCCGATCCTGTCGGTCGAACCGGGCATGGGCGACAGCATTCTCATCCTGGCCTTCGTGGTGATCGTGATCGGTGGCATCGGCTCGATCCGCGGCGCGTTCATCGCCGCCTTGCTGATCGGACTGGTCGACACGCTCGGCCGCTCCTTCGCGGTCGATATCCTGCGCCTGTTCATGACATCGAGCACGGCGCGCACGGTGGGGCCTGCGCTCTCCTCGATGCTGATCTATGTGCTGATGGCGCTGGTGCTGTATTTCCGTCCGTCCGGGCTGTTCCCGGCCAAGGGGCGGTGACGCGATGACCGATCTCGCAGCCCCCGTCGCAAGCGTGACGAAGCCGGCCGGCCGATGGCGCGAATACGTGCTGCCGGCAATCATGCTGGCGATGTTGGCAATCATCCCCTTTCTCGGGGCGTTCACCTCCGAATCCTATCTGCTCAGCCTGTTCACACGGGTGATCATCTTCTCGATCGCGGTGCTCGCCCTCGATCTGCTGGTCGGTTTCGGCGCGCTGGTGTCGTTCGGCCATGCCGCCTTCATCGGGATCGGCGCCTATGCGGTCGGCATCCTGGCCAGCCACGGCATCGGCGATGCGCTGATCTCGCTTCCCGTTGCGCTGCTGGCTTCCGGCCTGTTCGCCCTGCTGACCGGAATGGTCTGCCTGCGCACGCACGGCGTCTATTTCATCATGATCACGCTGGCCTTCGGACAGATGGCGTTTTTCACCGCCAGTTCGCTTGCGCCCTATGGCGGCGACGATGGGCTGACCATTCATGCGCGCTCGACGGTGGCCGGGTTCGATCTCTTCGCCAGCGATCGCGCACTCTATTACGTGTCGCTTGCGTTTCTTGTGGCGATCTATCTGTTCTGCCGCGCGCTGGTGCGCTCGCGATTTGGCCGTGTGTTCCGTGGCGCGCGCGAGAATGCCACCCGCATGACCACGCTCGGCTATCATGTCTATCGCTATCAGCTCGTCGCCTATGTGATTGCCGGAATGATCGCCGGGCTGTCGGGATTCCTGCTTGCCAATGCCACCAACTTCGTCGCACCCGCCTACATGTCGTGGCAGCGTTCCGGCGAATTGCTGATCATGGTCATTCTCGGCGGGATGGGCACGCTGAACGGCGCGATCATCGGTACCGCCGCCTATCTGCTGCTGGAGGAATGGCTGTCCGGGTTCACCGAGCACTGGAAGATGATCTTCGGCCCGTTGCTGGTGCTGGTCGTGGTGTTCGTGCCCGGCGGGCTGATCGGCATCGCCAGGCGGCTGACGCGGAGTGTGCGCCGTGGCTGAGCCGGTCCTCTCGCTGCATAATCTGTCGAAGAATTTCGGCGGCCTGCGCGTCACCGACAATCTGTCGCTCGACGTCCTGCCGGGCGAATTGCATGCGCTGATCGGGCCGAACGGCGCCGGCAAGACCACGCTGATGAACCAGATTTCCGGGCTGCTGTCGTCGGATGGCGGCCGCATCCTGTTCTGCGGCGCCGATGTGACGCATACGCGCGCCGATGAACGCGCCCGGCGCGGCCTTGCCCGCTCGTTCCAGATCACCGCCACGCTGCCGAATTTCACGGTTCTGGATAATGTCGCGCTGGCGGCGCAATCGCATCGGGGGTCGAGCTTTCATTTCTTTGCCGATGCCGCGCATGAGGACGACCTCAACCAAGCGGCCATGGATGCGCTGCGCGAAGTGGGTCTCGCGGATCGCGCGCAGATGCAGGCCGCGCATCTGTCGCATGGCGAGCGGCGCGCGCTCGAACTCGCCATCGCACTGGCAATGCAGCCCAAGCTTCTGC
>JAEVZN010000468.1 GCA_023392205.1 Pseudomonadota bacterium | reverse complement strand
TGGCATGGCCGCGCGAGGTCTCGGTCGCGGGCACCAGCACCAAGCGGCCCTGTGGCAAAGCATTGACGATGCGTTCGGCGCTGCCAAGCTCCGGTGGATTGAGCGCATCATCGGCAAAGTTGATGGCAACGACAGGCGCCTTCAGACGCGAGAGGTTTGGGGCCGGGTCGTAATCCATCGACGATTCGAGCTGTTAGAGCCGATCGTTCGCGTCGCCCTTGCGCCCGCGCTCGACCATCTGGCGATACAGGGCGTCCGAGGCCTCGCGCGTCGGCGCGGCTTCCTGCATCCGGACAACGCTTTGAATGAACAAAGCGCCGGTGGGAGCCAGGGTATAGCGCCATGGCTGCTGATCATAGTCGCCGTTGTTCCAATCCGGATCGTTGCGGATGGCTTCGATTTGCATGCGGCGCTGGATCCAGTTCCGACCGCTCATCGCAGTTGGCTGGCTTGCAAGCGGCACCAGCAGATCCATGAATTCGGGATGGGTGACACCCCACAGCCATGTCAGCATGCCGCCCATCGACAGCCCCAAAACCAGTCTTAGATGAGAGACACCGAGGCCCTCGGTCAGCAGGCGATGCTGCGCGGCCACCATGTCCTGGTATCTGTAATGCGGAAACCGCGCGCGCAGACCGTCGCTCGGCTTGCTCGAACTGCCGAAGCCGATCGCATCGGGCATGATCAGGAAGTATTGCGACACATCGAGAGGCTGACCGGCGCCGAACAGTTCGCCAGCGAGTTCGGCTGCAAGCCAGGCTTTTCCGTTGCCGGTCGTGTTGTGCAGCAACAGGATTGCGTTGGTGATCTCGCCCTGCGCATTGCGCCGCGGTTCGCCGAGCGTCAAATAATGCTGGCGCAGTTCGGGGAGCCGCTCCCCGCTCTGGAATGTGAAATCCCGGATGATGAAAACACCGGTTAGCGGCTGAGATACGGACATCCGAGGGCGACCATTCGAAAGAGGAAATGAGGCCTCTCCATACAACAGGCCCGACGGACGGCGCCACAGACTCGTGCAAGACCGGATTACGTCGGTCATGCCGCAACCACACAGGACTATCCATTAAGGTCATCCGCTCACTTGCCAACATCGCGAATGACCGGCAGGAAGGCGCGCCCATTTATCGGAGGCCGCCTTGAATCCACCAACCGTCACAGCCGTGCGCAGCGTTGACCTCGCGGTCGAGGACCTTGAGGCTGCGCGGGCATTCTTCACCAATGTCTGGCACCTGCAGGAGGTCGCTTCCGCCCGCGGCATCGTCCATCTGCGCGCCACCGGCCCCTGTTTTCATGTGCTCAGCCTGCGCGCCGCTCCGGCGGGCGAGGCGGGACTTGTGCGCATCGTGATGCAGGCGGACGACCGGCGTGCCATCGACCTGCTGTTCGAGAAGGTCACGCGGTCCGGAGCCGCGACCGATGGCGCGCCCCGTCGTTTGCACGGCCCCGGCGGCGGCTATGGCTTCGGCTTCCAGGATCCGGAAGGCCGCAATCTCGCTGTGGTTTGCGATGTCGCCGATCATGCAATCGGTGCGCCGCAGGCCGACCGGCCAACCAAGCTGTCACATGTGAATGTGAATTGCCGCGACAACGACGCCACCTTCGGATTTTTTCACGATGTCCTCGGTTTCCAGCTGTCGGACCAGACGCGGCAATTCCGGTTCGTCCGATGCAATGCAGACCATCACAGCCTGGTGCTCGGCTTCAACGACAACACCAATCTCAACCACATCGCCTTCGAAATGCCGGACCTAGATTCCGTTATGCGCGGTATCGGCCGCATGCGAGACCATGGCTATCCCGTTGAATGGGGGCCGGGACGGCATGGGCCAGGCAACAACGTGTTCGCCTATTTCTGCGGTCCGGGCGAGATTCCGATCGAATATACCGGCGAGATGCAGCAGGTCGACGATCACCACAAAGTCGGCATGCCGCAGGACTGGACCTGGCCGCCCGGTCGGCTTGATCACTGGGGCATTACGCCCGGACCAAGCGCGCGCGTCAAGGCGGCACAAATGTTCTTCAGATTCACCCCGGACGGCTACCGGTTGGAGGCTTGATGCTATCCAATGTGTCGCGGCGCCTCCGCAGGGCATGACAAGCGGGAATCGGGTCGAGTGGCTGTCGATCAATCCGCCTGGATCTTGGCGGCCTTGATGATATTGCCCCATTTCTTGCGCTCGTCGACGATCAGGTCACCGAACTCTTCGGGCGAGTTGCCAACCAGCTTGATACCGGATTGCGTGATGAAGCGCTGCATCGAGGGTTGCTTCAGCGCTTTCACGACTTCGGCGTTCAGCCGGTTCACCACCGCAGGCGGCGTGCCCGCCGGCGCCATCAGCCCGAACCAAGACGAGGCCTGCCAATCCGGCAGACCGGCCTCGACCGAGGTTGGTACATCCGGAAGGACTGACAGTCGCTCCTTGGCCGCGACCGCAAGCGGCGTGAGGGTGCCAGCCTTTATATGCGCCATCACGATTGGCGGATTGTCCACGACGCCGTCGATATGGCCGGCGAGCAGGTCGTTCACGGCGGGTGCTGCGCCCTTATAGGGAACGTGCGTGATTTTCATGTCGCCGACATGCACCAGCAACGCCTGCCCGAGATGGCCGGTGGTGCCAACGCCGGCCGATCCGAAATTCAGCTTGTCCGGATTGGCCTTTGCGGCCGCAACCAAATCTTTAAGCGACTTGATGCCGGTCTTCGGGTGCACCAGAACCAGCATCGGCATGTCGGCGTCCAGCGAGATTGGCGTGAAAGCCTTTTCCGGATCGAACGGCATCGACTTGTAGAGAAACTGATTGATGCTCTGGATACCGGGCGAGGTCATCATCAGGGTGTAGCCGTCGGGCGCAGCTTTCGAGACAACTTCGGCACCGAGATTGCCCCCCGCGCCGGGCCTGTTCTCGACGATCACCGGCTGACCCAGGCTCTTCGACATTTCATCGCCGACGGCGCGCGCCAGAACGTCGACCAGACCGCCCGCAGGAAACGGCGCGACAATGCGGATCGGCTGGTTCGGATAGGTCTGCGCCACCGCGCCTGTCGAGACACAGACAGCGATGCCGGCGAAAAGACCTGCCAAGAGGCTGACACGTTTCATGCTGATTTTTCTCCCCCGCGAAAATTTCTGATTTTTGTTTTGTCTTGAGCTGATCCAATGGCACGGACGCCGACAAGTCAAGTTGCGACACGGCAGCGCGTGATCCGTCCGGTCGAGCTTCGACCGGTGTTCGCTGTCACGCTATATACGGAATTCGAACCATGGCTTGCGTCAAAGCAACATCCGCTCCTTACCTCTGCTGTGTCTTCCGCCCCGCATACGGGTTCTTCTTCTCCCGCAAGGTAATCCTGATCGGGGTACCCGGAAGATCGAAATGTTCGCGCAGGCCGTTCACCAGATAGCGCTTGTAGGCTTCCGGCACGGCATCGGCGCGCGAGCAGAAGATCACGAAACTCGGGGGGCGCGCCTTCGCCTGCGTGATGTAATTCAGCTTCAGGCGGCGGCCGGACACGGCCGGCGGTGGATGCGCCGAGATGGAATCCTCGAACCAGCGATTGAGTTCGGCGGTCCCGACACGCCGGTTCCAGACATCATGCGCGGAAATAATTGTCTGCATAAGACGGTCGAGGCCTTCGCCGTGTTGCCCGGACATGGCCACGATCGGGACACCTTTCATCTGCGGCAGCCAGTGATCGACCTCGGCGCGCAGCTTGCCGGCTGAGCCGCGGGCATCGCCCTTCAGGTCCCATTTGTTCATGCCGATGACCAGCGCCCGCCCCTCGCGCTCGACCAGATCGGCGATGCGCAGATCCTGCTCCTCGAAGGCCTGGGTGGCGTCCATCAGCACCACCACCACATCTGCGAAGCGGATCGCCTCCAGCGAATTCGACACCGCAAGCTTTTCCAGCTTCGCCTCGATGCGCGACTTGCGCCGCATCCCGGCCGTATCGTGGAACAGGAATTGATGGCCCTGCCAGTCCAGCGGCACCGCAATGGTATCGCGGGTGATCCCCGCTTCCGGACCGGTGAGCAGCCGCTCCTCGCCCAGCAAGCGATTGACCAGGGTGGACTTTCCGGCATTCGGACGCCCGACCACCGCCACCCGGATCGGCCGCGCGAAAGCCTCCGCGTCTTCGGCCTCCTCATTATCCTCATCGTCCGTGTCATTCTCGCCAGCCGCGCCCTTGGCCGGCCGGCGCGAATCCACAATCGCCCGCAGCGCGTCGTAAAGCTCGCTCAAGCCCTCGCCATGCTCGGCCGACAGGGCGACCGGCTCGCCAAGCCCGAGCGCATAGGCCTCAAACGCCCCCGCCTGCCCGGCTCTGCCCTCGCTCTTGTTGGCAATCAGCGTCACCGGCTTGCCGGATTTGCGGATGAGATCGGCAAAGGCCTTGTCGGCCGGCAGCAAACCGGTGCGGGCATCGATGACGAAGAAGATCGCGTCGGCATCGGCGATGGCCGATTTGGTCTGCGCCAGCATCCGCCCGGCCAGGCTTTGCGGGGCGGCGTCCTCCAGGCCGGCGGTATCCACCACCGTGAAATCGATATCGCCGAGGCGTCCCTCGCCCTCGCGGCGGTCGCGGGTCACGCCCGGCGTGTCGTCGACCAGCGCGATGCGCCGCCCGACCAGACGGTTGAACAGGGTGGATTTGCCGACATTCGGCCGGCCGATAATCGCGATTGTGAGACTCATGGACGGACCTTACCGCGAATGCGGCACCGGCGTCCGCGCCATCACGCGCGGCCGCAAGCCGAAAGCCTCGTCAGCGCGTGAAAGTGCCGGATGCCGGCGGTGCCGGCCAGGCCGACTGGGAGGGCGCAGGCGCCGCCTGTCCCTGTTGCGGCGACGGCCAGGCGCCGGGCGCGGGCTGCGCCGCAGGCTGGGCCTGCTGCTG
>JAEVZN010000402.1 GCA_023392205.1 Pseudomonadota bacterium | reverse complement strand
ATCCAGGTTAGCTCTGATCACGGGCTCGATGGTGGCATTGAGGGCCATAACATTTTCCAGAATGTCGGCTTCCCGATTGTTGCTCTTTGCAAGCGACAAAGGCGGAAGCACTGTGCAGCGGAATCGGGCCGTGCCATGTTCCCGAAGGCAATAGGCGGGAACGATTGCGGCGTCTGTCGCCATGGCGAGCCTGACGATATATTCGAGATTGGTCGAGGGCTGCATGACGCGCCCGAAGGCGGGCGCCTGCACACGTCCGCGCGTGTGTTCATCGACATAGATGACCAATGCATTGCGGTCGTCGACGATCACCCGTTGCGCCTCAAACATGGTTGTCGGACTGGGCGGGATCGGGACGCCGCCGAATCGCTTTCGCACCGATACCGCGATCCGGTGCTCGAACCGGTTTTCCGGCGGCGCATAGATGCCGGCGCCGTTGATGCCGCTGCGGATCCCGATGATGCCGATCAATTCCCAATTGCCCAGATGGATGGCCGCCACCAGCAGCGGCTGGCCGCTTTTCTTGACGGCCAGCGCATGCTGCATTCCATCGACCTTGATGCGCCCGGCATCCCATAGCCGATGCAGAACGGAATATTCCGCCATTGTCCGGCCGATGCTGTCCCACAGACGAATCATGGCGGCATCGACCCATTTGGGGTCGGCGCCTTCCGGCCGCAGCAACTGGAAATTCCGGCGCGCAATCTGATCGCTGACCGGAAAGCGGAAGGGGGTCAGGCGGGACATGGTCGCCCCGAAGGCCGAGCATCGATCGATCGGCAAAGTGCGCAGCGCGTGGTGAACGCCGCTATTCATGAGGCCGATTGCTGTTTCCGGTCCCCAGTAACGCCAGGCCCGGCTCCTGTATTCGCCACGCCTGAGAAGCCATCGCAGCGGCGGCGCAGTTTCGTCATTCATGTTAGGGCGGGGTTTCTCGTATCGGGAAAGTGATCCGGGTGGCTCCGGGCATACACATTCATCGGGAGTCCGCCGTCGGGCCGCAAGGTGAGCCGCGCGACCGGTGCCACGACGTGTCCCGGTTTCAGGCGCAACACAAAGGCTTGCGCAAGTGTCGCGAGACAAAGGACGGCTTCCGTCAAACCGAAGGAACTGCTGGCGCAGACCCTGGGGCCGATGCTGAACGGCACGTAGGCATATTTCGACAGGCTTGCGGAATGTTCGGGAAGAAAACGATCGGGATAGAAGCGATCCGGCTCGTCCCAGTATTTTCGATGCCGATGCAGCAGCCACGGCACGACCAGAACCAGCGCGCCTTTCCTGATCCGATGCTCGCGGAAATGCTCCTCCCGGACGGCTTCACGGGCGAGGATCGGGACGGGCGGATAAAGCCGCAGCGCCTCGTCGAAAACCGCTCGCGTGTAGACCAGATGCGGCAGATCCTTCAGCGTCGGAAGGCGACCACCCAGAACGGAGTCAATTTCCGCATGCAGCCGCGCCTCAACATCCGGAGCCTGTGACAGCAGATACCATGTCCAGGCCAGGCTGTTGGCCGTGGTCTCGTGTCCCGCCATGAACAGCACCGCGATTTCGTTGCGCAGGGCTTCATCCGACAGGGGCTGCCCGTTTTCGTCCTGCGCCGCCAACAACCGGCCGATCACCGCGTTGTCCGTGATGTCCTGCCGTCGGTAAGCCGCGAGGATATCGTCGAGTGCGGTATGGATCTGTGCCGCAGTTTGCCGGAGCCTGGGGCTGTGCCGGCGCGGCAGCCAGTCCGGAAGTCCGAGCAGCGAAATCAGATCGGTCTGCGGGACCTCGCGCTGATAATCGCTGAAGGCCGATATCACTTGCCCGGCATATTCCGCGCTCAACTGCATCCCGAACAGGGTACGGCAGATAACGTCGGCGGTCAGCCGCGCGGATTCTTCCAGAATATCCAGCGTTTGTCCGTTGGAGGTCTGCCAGCGCTGCCTTGTGTCGAGAACCGCGCCCATGATTGCGGGCTCGAACTCCGCAAGCTTGGACCCGTGGAGAATGGACGCTACAATCGGGCGGCGTGTTCGCCAGGTCGCTCCATCGCTGATGAACAAGCCATCGCCGAGAAGCGGCGCGAGGGCGTGCCGCATCTGCGGGCTTTTCCGTTCGAAACTCGGGTTATGCTGTGTGAAGGCGAATTTCACGGACTCCGGGCTGTTGCACAGGAAGGTCTGCCGCAGGAAGACACGGTCGATATCGTATTCGATTTCAAAGGCTGACTCCTCCCACATGGCCAGAAAGTTCTTGCGGGCTATCAGGAGCCGCTTCCAGTCGGGAATTGGACTGGGAAATCGCGGCGGGTAGGGGGGAATAAAGGGCTTCAAGAACTACTCCGGATACCGGCGGGAATTTCGGCCGGGTGCCAACAGGCCCCTTCGTGAAACGCGGCCTCTAAAAGATTGCGGCCAAAAATCATTGTGCCGCATGAGGTGCTGTAATGAAAGAATTCCGCCGTATGTCACCGGGCTGTCGTTTGATCAGGCGCGATCAGATCTAGAAATGTCCGAAGGAGTGTTTGCCGCGAACGGCAGCTAGGGAGGGGGCGGCCGGATGTCCGGCGAGATCGCGGTAGGTGTCCTCGAACCAGGCAATGCGCTCCTCATGTGCGCCGAGGCGAGGGAGCGCGCGCGACGGGCCAACGACCGTTTGATGCCGTTCGCAGATCTCCTTATCTTCGTTCAGGATGCGATGAAAGTAATGTCGGTACAGCAAGGCGCGGATCGGCGCCTGCAGCGGATCGGTGATCCGGTCGAGTTGGCCCTTGGGACGCCAGAAGGGGGCGGGAAAAAAAGTCGCGCGCATCGCGGTGCGGTCCCTGGCCAGCGGTCTATGCTGGAGAATGGCGATATACCAGCGATACATCGCCTCGACCTGGATGACCGAGAGGTTCGGAAAGATCGAAAAGATCCGATAACCGCGCGGTGTATAGAGGCGCGCGGCACATTCCTCGCTCATCCGGTGCAATTCACCTTCATCGCCTTCCGTGAAATAGCTGCTATGGGCACCGAACCGGTAATAGCGCGGCAGATCGGCTTTCAGATAACCGTCCTTGCCGAAGGTGCTCGGATGAACGGCGACGAGATGATAATCGTCGAGCGTCATATGCACAGACAGCCGCCAGTTGGCGGCCATTTCGATCAGCGCCGTGTCCGGACGGTATGCGCCCGCCGACAACAGCGCCAGGATCGGTGCTGCCGGGCCGAGAAAATCAGCAAGGCGCTCCTGTGAATTTGAGTCCGGCAGGCGGGCAAAGATCAGCGAGCCGCATGTCTCGACGGCGACCGCTTCGAGGCCCGTATCCATGCCCTTTGGTGACGTACCGAAAAGGTCCTTACTCATCGGGATGCCGGTCAGCCGTCCGTTCCCGTCGTAGGTCCAGTGATGGAAAGGGCATTGCACCGTACCGTTGCCGCGGTCTGTGGTCCGGATCGGAAAGTGACGATGAACACAGCTGTTTTTGAACCCCCGCAGCGTCCCGCCGAAATTCTGCACGAAAATCGACTGGCCCCAGAGGTTGGCGCGCAGCCAGTCATTGTGCCGGGGCAGTTCGGACGTCATTCCCACAAACGTCCAGATTTGTCGAAGCCGGCGCTGCTCCGCGGCAAAAGCGCGGTCGTCATAAAGTGCTGCGCGCCAGTCGGGGCCGCTGTCGGACAACATCGGTCATTCCTTGGTCGAAAAGCACGCCGGCGGGACGATATCTCAATGAATATGCTAACTTGGAACGCTGGAATTCGGGAGCCCTGAGTGCGAGTTTTGAAACTGCTGGTGCTTGCCACCGAAGAGAATTTCAATGCCAAAGCCTATCTCGGCGCCAACCCGGATGTTGCTGCCAGCGGCATGAATCCGTTGAAGCATTTCCGTTCTTTCGGACGGGACGAGGGACGTAGACAGATCGATCCGGATAGTGTGACCCAGCTTGAGGCCTTCCGGAAAGAAAAATTCACTCGCTTCTCGCAATTGCTCGATCTATCGGAGTCGCCCGCAGCGACGACTTTTCCGGTCCATACCGGCCGGCATCTGACGGCGGCCGACTATCAGGCCGAGAGCGCCAACGCGGATTTCGGTCCGTTTGTCGCAGAAATGTCCGCGCATCCGGACCGCAATTTCCTCGATCTCGGCTGCGGTCTGCGGCAAACCGTGTATGACAATTGCCTCTATCTCGAAATCTATCCGTCGTTGTCGGCAGATCTCGTCGTCGCGGCTGACGGCCGTTATCCGATCGTCGATAACGCTTTCGATGGCATTGGATGTTTTGCCGTGCTGGAGCACACCTCCAGGCCCTGGGAGATCGTTGCCGAAATACGCCGCATGCTGAAGCCGGGCGGCAAGGTCTGGATCGACTGGCCGTTCCTGCAGCCTGTTCACGGCTATCCGTCGCACTATTTCAACGCGACGCAGGAGGGCCTTCGTTCGCTCTTCGAAGCAGAGGGGTTCAGGATCGAGAATATATCAACGATGCCGCATCAGGGTCCGGATTACGCCGTGACATGGATCCTGCGCGGCCTATTCGCTGCGCTTCCGAAATCGTCGCGCAGCCGCCTGGGGCAGATGAGGCTCGACGACATCCTGGCACACCCGGCCGGGGATGCCTTCTGGCGCGAGATGCTGTCAGGGCTCGATCAGCAATCGCGTGCGACCTATGCCTGCGGCAACGTCCTACTTGCGACGAAGCCAGCAGCGTCAGAGGCCTGAATCCTCAAACTTGCCACTTCATCAGGCACGGTCGCGCTGGTAGGCAATGCCGATGGCGGCCGCGACAGCAAGGCCCGCAGCGCCCACAAGCAGCGCGTTGCGTGGCTCCATGCGCTCCATATACGGTTCCAACTCATGCTCGGCGCGATCGTAGAAGTCACGACCCTTCGCGCCGGCCGACTCGATCAGCCTCTCTGCGCGGGAGCCGGCGCCTTCGACCATGGCTTCGCCGGTATGCGCGAGACGGTGCATCGTGTCCTTTGCCTGCGCGCTCGCCTGATCGGCCAGTTCGCCGGCCTTGTCTTTCACGGCGATTGAAGCTTCCGCGATCTTGTCGGTTACGACAGACGCCGCGTCACCTGCCTGCTCCGCCAGACGCTCGCGCGCGAGTTCGAGATAATCCGCTGAATGTTGTGGCGGGGTGCGAAGCAGGCTGAACAGGCCGAGCCCGATCAGCGCAGCAGATACGGGCGGATGCTTGGCAAGCCGCCACGCAATCCCGGCGCCGATCGCAAGCGTTGCAGCCGGATTGGCCGCCGCGCGCGCCTTGATATCCTCGACGAGAGAGGCAACCAGAGAACCGGCACGCTCCTTGATGGCGTCGGTCGCCTGGTCCTTCGTCGTTTCAGCCTGATGCTGAATGGTATACTTGAGATCGGTATAGGTGTCGGGATTGCTCAGGATCGACAGATTAGACGAGAGGCGTGCCCGGCTCGCGGCAACCTCACGCTCGAGTTCATCGAGTTCGCGATCGGTCATTTTTCGCTCCGATCAGGTGTCTCGCCGCGCGAAGCATTCTCGGCCAAGGTCTCGTCGATCGCGGAGGTGGCCGCTTCGCGCAGGGAATGGGTCATTTCGGTGGCAGCGCCGGACAGGCGGGCGGCTGCAGGAGCGAACACGTCTTCTTCCATGCGTGTCGCCGGAAGGAGGGCCGCGAGTCCCGCACCGGCCGCGATTCCCGCAACGGCAACGGTCATCGGTTGCCGGCGAAGGGTGGATTTGATTACACGCTGAGTTTCGCGTGCATAGCGTTGGGTGTTGCGCCGGGCTGCCTCGCCTAGATCGGCCGCATTATGCGCGAATTTTGCAGCGGCTTCGGATGTGTAATCGCCGGCCTCATGAAGCGCATTGCCGACACGCCCCAAGGCTTCGTCGGAATCCGCTTTCATCGCCCGCGCGGCAGCTTTCGCACGACGAAGCTTCGGAGAATCGTCAGCCTTGGGCATTGCACGGAACATCAATGCAATGCCGGCGCCGAGCAGCAGAAGGCCTTCAGGGTTCCGCTTCACCAATCCGACGACGCGATCGGCGAGCGAGTTATCGTTAGTCATGAGAATTGCTCCTTGGCAGCCGCGATATCCTGTTTGACCTGTTTGATGGTGCGCTCGGGGACGAGGCCATCTGCCTGAGAGCGGCCGATCATCACCGCCAGACCTGCAATCAGTCCGCTAACGCCGGCAACAATCAGGAACGACCAATGCACGGCGAAACCGTATGAGGCGATCCCGTAAGCCAGCGCAATCATCGCCATGATCAACATCAGCAGCGCGAACAATCCGGCGACGGCATACCAAGCCACCGCCTGAATTTGCGCCGATAATTTGTGGGATAGTTCGGCGCGAGCAAGTTGGATTTCCTTGCGCAGCAGGTCACTGAGATCGCCAAACAGATCGGACAGCGCCCTGGCGAACCCCGTATCGCGTATGTCGTTTTGCATCCCTCAACCAGCTCCCTGTGGTCAGATCGCTGTCCCGGTCCTCATCGCTTGCCGCGCGGGCCGGGCTGGATCGGCGGTGATTTCACGGTCAGGCCGCTTTGCACGGTGCGATAGGCGAGAAAGCCCGCAAGTGCTGCCAGTCCGAACACGAGAGCCGGCTGCTTGCGCGCAAAAGTCTGTGCATCGCGCCACACGTCTTCCGCGGATTGTTCGCTAAGATTGTCGGCGTAATTTTCAAGCGCGTCGGCGCATGCATGGACGACCCCAGCCAGTTGCGGGGCGGTCCGGTCGAGATCGTCGGCTGCACATTTGATCGAATGGGCGACATTGAGTGCAACGCCGGTGCCGGATTCGACCTGCTGGTCCATCACGAGCCGCATCTGGTCGGTAACCGAGGCCATGGTTTCGGCGGCGGCATGTTTTGCCTGACCGGCCGCGGCGTGCCCGAGCTCCGCAGCCTTTGAGAAAGTATCGCTGGCGGCCTCGGCGAGACCGCCTTGTACCTTGGCGCCGGATTGTGAGGTTTTCGTACCGCTTTTTGGACTGGTCATGGATGCTGCCCTCTGCTCGCGGGAGGGCAACGGGATCAGACACGAAAGGTTCCAGAGCCGGTTCTAGCGGGCGATCATGCCGC
>JAEVZN010000399.1 GCA_023392205.1 Pseudomonadota bacterium | reverse complement strand
GTGCTGGCCTTCGTGGTGATGTTCCACCCCAACGACACGATCGCGCTGATGACGGCGCCGGTCTGTGCCATCCTCACGATCATCGGCATCTGGCGGCATCGCGAGATCGCGCCGCCCGCCGAACTGGTCGCGCCGGCCGACGAGGCCGACACCAAGGAGGACCTCACGGCGCTGGTCTCCGAGGCCAAGCGGGATTACTGACCGGCGGGCCGCAAAAACGGGAGGCCTGCAAGTCTCCCTGACCTGCCGCCAGGTCTCCCGCAACAAAAAAGGGCCGTCCCCCCGGACGGCCCCTGTCAGGCAAGAGCAGGCGCGGCACGGGCCGCGCGCCTTGCCACCCCGCTATTGCAATCGCGCGGCGATCTGGCCGAAGCCCATGGCGCGGGCCAGCATCATCGCCTCCCGCTTCTGGTCGTCATCCAGCGTCCGGACCAGCGGCTGCGCAGCCGAGACCAGCCGCCGCATGGAGGCAGCACTCATGGCCATTCCGGTCGCCCGCGCGCCGACCTTGCTCAGAAAGCCCGGCTCCGTCTCCCCCGCATCCGACCGGCCGCTATCCCGCGCGACTTCGCGCAGGGCTGCCTCGACGCGCGGCCAATGCCGAGCCTGCTCGGGCGTCAGCCGGAGCGCCGACTTGAACTTCGCAATGCCACCTTCAACACGTGGGTCGGCTTTCGCCTCCGGAGCAGCCAGCAACACTATGGCCAACAGGCCGGCGGTTAACGCCTTCCACATCATGAACCTCGCAAAGTTGAGTGATTTGTTGCATTGCGGCTTAAGGGATTGCGCGCGTCAGAACAACCGCGAATGCGTCCGGTTCGGCCGGAACAGGATCAAAAAATCTTTCTGAATCCGACACTTAATGCGGCATCAATGGGGCACCAGCGCACATGAAAGACGGTCTTGGCAGTCCCCGGTGCGGCAAATCGAGGCCCTGCCGCGACTTCCGGCAGCCGCGGCGCGGCGCTAAATAACCGCCATGACTTCCATTCGCTGCATCTTCGCCGCCACCGCCCTCGTTCTGCTGCTATGCGCACCGGCCACCGCGCAGAACCGGCTAGCGCTGATCATTGGCAATGACGCGTACCAGAATGTCGATCCCCTGCAGAAGGCGGTGAGCGACGCGCGGGCGGTCGCCGCAACCATGCAGCAGCTCGGGTTCCAGACCACCATCGGGGAAAACCTGTCGCGCCGTGAATTTCTCCAGCTGATGGTGCGCACGGAGGCCCAGGTTCAGCCGGGGGACACCGTATTCTTCTTCTACGCCGGTCACGGTGTGGAAATTGACGGCGCGAATTATCTCCTGCCGGTGGACGTGCCGCGTGTCGCAGCGGGGCAGCAGAACTTTCTGAAGGACGAATCGATCTCGACCGACAATCTGATCCAGCGGCTGAAAGCGCGGGGCGCGCGCTCGCAAATCGTCGTTCTTGACGCCTGCCGCGAAAACCCGTTCCGGGATACGACCGGGCGGTCGATTGCCGGCTCGCGCGGGCTCGGCGCATCGCAACCGACCGATGGTGTCTTCATTCTCTACTCGGCCGGGATCGGCGAAGTGGCACTGGACCGGCTGGGCGACGACGATCCCAATCCGAATTCGATTTTCACTCGTGCGCTTGTTCCCCTGCTGGCGCGGGACGATATCTCTCTGGTGACGCTCGCCAAGGATGTCCGCGCGGAAGTGAAGGCCCTGGCGGCGACGGTGGGCCATCAGCAATCGCCGGCCTATTACGACGAGATCGACGGGCATATCTTTCTCGCCCGTCTCGGCGCGCCGGGCGGGCAGACCTCACCCGCGCAGACCTCGCCGGCGCGTCCGGCGCCTCCGCCGCAGACCATGGCGCAGATGCCGGTCGCGCCCGCGCCCATCGCACCCGCACCTATGCCGGGACGGACCTCACCTGCGGTCGCGGCGCCGGTCCCGGTTCCGGACCTGCCGGCGCGCATCAACGGATTCATCTTTCTCGATTCAGACCGGCGGCGGCTCTCCATCAATGAGGTGTTGCAGCTCACACCCTACGAAATGCGGATCGCCCGCAACGAGATTTTCGCGCGCAAGGGCCGCATCTTCCGCTCGTCGGATCTGCAGGACCATTTCGGCCGGATGCCGTGGTATCAGCCGCGTCATGCCGAAGTGCGGCTGAATGCAATCGAAAAGGCCAATGTAACCCTCATCCAGGCGGCCGAACGCTGATGCGCGGGCTTGCGAGCGCGCTCATTCTGCTGCTCGCCTGCGGACCGCTCAGCGCCGATCCGGCGCTCGACGAACTGGTCAAAGCCTATCCCGATCATCTGCAATCGCATGACGGCGAAACCCTCATCTGGACGGACGGCACGCGCATGAAGGTGTCCGATGGCAAGCGCGACAAATCCTTCGAGGAATTGCTGAACGCGCCCGACATTCTCGACCAGTTCAGCATGCCCTATCCGCTCGGGTTCACCGGCGTGCCTGCCCGGAATGCCGATCCCGGCCGTATCCGCTACGAACCGCTATTTGCAAAGATGTACGGCGATTGCCGCAAGGGCGAGGTGAAGGCAAAGCTTGTCCGCATCCCCTGGCTGCCCAAACGCGGCGGCGGAACGGTGCAAGTCACCAGCGTGAACGGCGTTGACAGGAAGCTCGCCGCCGTCTCACGCGATCTGGAAAAGCTTCCTGCCGACATGACGAAATACCTGGTCCCGTCGGCCGGCACATATCATTGCCGCACCATCGCCGGCACCAGGCGGCTCTCGGTGCATGCTTTCGGCGCGGCCATCGATCTGTCGACGAAGTTCGGCGATTACTGGCAATGGGCGGGCAAAGGAAAAGAGCCGGTCTATCGCAACCGCTTTCCGCGCGAGATCGTGGAGGTGTTCGAACGCCACGGCTTCATCTGGGGCGGCACCTGGTATCACTACGACACATTCCATTTCGAATACCGGCCCGAACTGATCGGGCTGGCACGACGGGGCTGGCCGAAGCCAGCTCCGCAATGAACCCGGCACGTCGCGTCGCGGTGAAGATGCGACGGATCCCCTACTGCGCCGAATGCTGGGCGTGTGCCCGCGCACCGCGCGCGGTCAGCTTGTTGAGCGCGCCCAGATAGGCCTTCGCGGACGCCACCAGCGTATCGGGATCGGCCCCGCGCGAGGTGACGGCATATTCGCCCTGCGCAAGCCGGACCGAGACCTCGGCCTGCGCATCCGTACCCTCAGTGACCGCATGCACCTGGTACAATTCCAGCGTCACCTCATGCGGGACCAGCGCCTTGATCGCGTTGAAGATCGCATCCACCGGACCGTTGCCGCTTGCCTGCACGGTCTGATGCTTGCCGTCGATATCGAGTGTCAGCGTCGCCGATTGCGGCCCCATCGTGCCGGCAATCACGGTCAGCGATTCCAGCTTGATGCGATCCTGCGCGGTGGCGATTTCCTCGTCGACCAGCGCCGCGATATCCTCGTCATAGATATGCTTCTTGCGGTCGGCCAGCGCCTTGAAGCGCACGAAGGCATCTTCCAGCTGGTTGGAGGCCAGCTTGTAGCCCAGCTCTTCCAGCTTGTGCACAAAGGCATGCCGTCCGGAATGCTTGCCCATGACCAGCGAGGTCTGTTTCACGCCGACGGTTTCCGGCGTCATGATCTCGTAGGTCTGGGTGTTCTTCAGCATGCCATCCTGATGGATACCGGATTCATGCGCGAACGCATTCCGTCCGACGATGGCCTTGTTGTATTGCACCGGAAAGGACGTGGCCGCCGAGACGAGCTTCGAGGCGCGCGTCAGCATGGTCGAATCGATATTGGTGTAGAAGGGCAGCACGTCGTTGCGGGTCCTGATCGCCATCACGATCTCTTCCAGCGCCGCATTGCCGGCCCGCTCGCCGATGCCGTTGATGGTGCATTCGATCTGCCGCACGCCCGCGCGCGCCGCTGCCAGCGAATTCGCCACCGCCATGCCGAGATCGTCATGGCAATGCGCCGAGAAGATCGCATTGTCGGCATTGGGCACACGCTCACGCAGCATTGCGAACAGCGCGTAATATTCCTCCGGCACCGTATAGCCGACCGTGTCCGGAATATTGATCGTGGTCGCACCGGCCTTGATCGCCGCTTCCACGCAGCGGCACAGGAAATCGTGCTCGGTGCGGGTGCCATCCTCGGCCGACCATTCGACATCGTCGGTGTGATTGCGCGCACGCGTGACCTGCGCGATCACCATCTCATAGACCTCGTGCGGCTCCTTCTGGAGCTTGTATTTCATGTGGACGGGCGAGGTGGACAGGAAGGTATGGATGCGCTTGCGGGCAGCGGGCCTGATCGCCTCGGCGCAGCGGTCGATATCCTTCGGCGCGGCGCGGGACAGCCCGCACACCACCGCATTCTTCGTGCGCCGCGCGATCTCCTGCACGGCCGCGAAATCGCCCTCCGACGCGATCGGGAAACCGGCCTCGATCACATCGACGCCCATCTCGTCGAGCAGGCTTGCGACTTCCAGCTTCTCCTCATGCGTCATGGTGGCGCCGGGGCATTGCTCGCCGTCGCGCAAGGTCGTGTCGAATATAACGACGCGATCCTTGCCGGCTTGTGTCTGGCCGACATTGTCATTGGTGGTCATGAATGTAAGTCCTTGTCTCGTCCTGCGCCGCGCCGGGCGCCATGTCAGGGTGCTGCGTCCGACCCCTGAGCGCCCAGGCAGATATGCCCAGCCGGCCCTCAGGGGCGCGTAAGGAGCAGACCACCGCCGAGAATGAAGGCAGCATCCGGCCGGGCGCCGCTGGCCCCCCGGTTGATCGCGCTGATGGTGATCCGCGCTGACATGCCTTCCTCTGGAACTCCAAGACTGAGAAGTCGGCCTTTTAGCCGAGTCAGGGCCGATTGGGAAGCCGCTTTGCCGGGCGGCTGACCTGCGCTCAATAGGCGTCGTCGAGAATGGCCGCCACGTCGGCGGCCGTGGCCGGACGCGGCATTTTCACGTTCAGCTTGCCGGTTTCCTCCGCCACAAAGGCGAGCCGGTCCTGCGCAAGCCCCACATCGCGCAGCCTTTTGGGAATCGGGAAAGTCTCCAGCATGGCCAGCAGGCGGTCGGCAGGATCTCCGCCCAGCGCCTCGGTCAGCCGCGCACGCGCATCGGGCGCCTGCTCCAGATTGAACCTCGTCACACGCGGCAGGATGATCGCATGCGTCTCGGCATGCGGCAGGCCGAGCCCGCCCAGCACATGCACAAGCTTGTGATGCAGGGCGGTGCCAGCCGTCAGCACGACGCCTGCGAGCCAGGCCCCGATCAGGCATTGCGCGCGCGCCTCGCGGTTCTGGCCGTCGGCAATCACCGGTTCCAGATAGCTGCCGAAGCGGCGCATGGCCTCCGTCGCCAGCGCCTCGGTGACCGGCGTGCGCTCGGCGATCCACAGCGATTCCACGCAATGCGCAATCGCATTCAGCGCGCTCGCGGCACTGACGGCAGCCGGCAGGCCGAGGGTCAATTCGGGGTCGTAGAGGATGGTTTTCGGCACCACGCGATTGTCGCGGCCGGTGGTCTTGCGGTCGCCTTCGGACGTGCCATAGATCGGCGTCGCTTCCGACCCCGAATATGTGGTCGGCACGGCAAGGATCGGCAGGTCCGTCTCCAGCGCGATGGCCTTGGCAAGCCCGATGGCGGAGCCGCCACCGACCGCGATCAGCCCGTCCGCCTGGGTGTCGCGTGCGGCCTTTAGGCCTGCGGCGGCAATCGCCTTCGGCACATGGATGACGGCCTCCGCATGTAACCCGGCGCTGCGCGCGCCAAGGAGATCGACGACACGTTGCCCCAGTCTCGCACCGGAGCCCGGTGTCGCGATGACCAGCGCGCGGGCAGAGCCAAGCCGCACCGTCTCGGAGGCAACCTGATCGAGCGTGCCGTAACCTAACACGACGCGCTGATGCGGGGTGTCTTGAGTGAAGGAGATTGTCACCGGTTTATCCTGACCCGTTCGTGGCTGACCTGCGCGGAGCGCTTCGGCAAGCCGGGCGCTCCGGCCCATCAAGCGAGATGCCCGGCGCGAGGCCGGGCATGACACATCTTTATCGATCGACGGCAGAAAACGCCAAAGCGTCCCCTCAGTTCACCTCGCGCCAGATGCCGAGCGATTCCTGCATCGGACGGTCGGAAATCGAGAACAACACGCTCTGATCGTCGGCCTTGTGCGAATATTCCTTCCAGGACGGGATCACGAACACGTCGCGCGGACCCCATTCGAACACTTCGCCGTCGATGGTCGTCTGTCCCTTGCCTTCGAGGCAGGCGAACACAGTGCCGTCGGTCGACCGATAGGGCTGGCCCTTGAAGCCCTTCGGCAGCAGCGACAGATGCGCGCCCATGGTCGGGGTCGACCAGCCGCCGTTGAAGGGATTGGCATAGCGGATGCGAAAGCCGTGATACTTGTTGATCTCGTCGGTTTTTGCCATCCGGTCGAGGATCGGCCTAACCCGCTCATAGGCGTAATTGATGATCGGCGATTCCTTCTTGGTGTCGGTGCCATCCGGCAGCACACCGGAGCCGTAGCGCCAGAGCGAGTCGTTATCCGTGAACTTCGTATTCTGCACTGTATCGTCGAGATGCTCGGCAAAAGCAGTCTCGAAGAAATTGATGGTCGGGACGTCGAGCACGTCGAGCCAGATCATCGGCTGCTTGGATTCATTGCCGTGATCGTGCGCGGTCCAGCTTGGCGTCAGAACGAAGTCGCCGTACTTCATCACGGTCTTTTCGCCGTCGACCTGTGTATAGGCGCCCTCGCCGTCCAGGATCAGGCGGATGGCGCCCGCCGTGTGGCGATGCGCGCCGGCAATCTCGCCCGGCAGGATCAGTTGCAGGCCGGCATAGAGCGAGGTCGTGATGCGCGACTGGCCGCGCAGGGAGGGGTTTTCCAGCACCAGCACGCGGCGCTCGGCTTCCTCGGCGGTGAGAAGGCCACCGGCCTCTTCCACCATCGGCTTGACCTCGTCGAAATGCCAGATCGCCGGTGCCGCAATCGACTTCGGGCTCTTGGCCACGAGGTCTTTCAGCACTTCCCACAGGGGCGCCATATCGCGCTGCGAAATCTTGTCGTAGAAGGCGGCCCGCTTGGGGTCCTTGCTGCCCTCGTAAATCTTCGCTTTCTTGTCGCTGAGCTGCACGGCCGCGTTTGCCATGAATTCCTCCTTAAGTTCGTTTGTAAGCGGTTTGCTGAACCGGACATTAGGGGCAGCGGCACCGCTTTGACAGGGCGTCGCAGCATGGCTGCCTTGTTGGCATTGAACGTAATCCCGCCCGGCCTCACTGCCAAGGTCCGCGGCCGTTTTTCTCAGAATGTGCGAAAATCGTGCATTCCAGTCCAGGCAATGCAGGTCAGGTATTGCGGGTCAGGTGTTTAT
>JAEVZN010000393.1 GCA_023392205.1 Pseudomonadota bacterium | reverse complement strand
GGCTCTGCGGGGGGGGGCGGGCGCGGCTCGCGCGCGGTGCTGGAAGTGCGCTCGCGCGAGGTTCCGTTCATTCTCGAACACGGGCAGATCGTCGGGCGGCTGGTCTATGAGAAGATGATGGCGCGGCCGGACACCTTGTACGGGCAGGGCATCGGCTCGAATTATCAGGCGCAGGCGCTGAAACTGTCGAAGCATTTCCGCGTGTGACCGGGGCGGCGGTCAGGCTCTTGCCTTGGCCTGCCAGCTGCGTCATCCCCTTGCCGCGAGCGATACAGGTTCGCTATGGTGAACCTGCGCGGGCGTAGTTCAATGGTAGAACGGCAGCTTCCCAAGCTGCATACGAGGGTTCGATTCCCTTCGCCCGCTCCAATTTTGCTGAAATCTCCGCATCCGTAAGCGAATATGCGCCGCGCTGCTCAAGCGCGGAGAGCCTTAACGCTGACGCAGGGTGACATTCGACAGCGCGGCCCGATGTGTTATCAGGCCCTTGCGGTCCTCGGCCGTGCACCGATGCAATCGTCCGCCGCGCGCCATCCGCGCCAAGCGCGCAAGCCGCCATTCCGCAACGGAGAAATAGCGTGTCAGACTGTATCCATTGCGACATCCACGACCTGCTCGAGCCGGAATTGATGCGCGAGGGCGCCGATCTCGGTCAGATCGCGTCGAAGGTGACCGAAGTGCTGGCCGATCTGGTGCTGACCGCTTCGCCCGAGGATCGCGGGGCGCTGCTGGCCGATATCATCGCCAATCTCGGGCATTTCGTCCTGGAGAAGGGCGAGCATCCGGAAGCCCCGAACGAGGCCAAGCCGCGCCGGCACTGACCGGCGAACGCCAGGTTACGACGCCGCGGCCTGCGATTTTCGCTGCGACCGCCGCCGCGCCATGATGTTGAGGAATTCGATAAAGGCCGAGAAGGCCATCGCCGCATAGATATAGCCCTTCGGCACATGCGCGCCGAACCCTTCTGCAATCAGCGTCATACCGATCATCAGCAGGAAGCCCAGCGCCAGCATCACCACGGTCGGGTTCTTGCCGATGAAGGCCGAGAGCGGATTGGCGGCCAGCAGCATGACCAGCACGGCCACGCAGACCGCAATCACCATGATCGGGACATGCGGGGTCATGCCGACGGCGGTGATGATGCTGTCGACAGAGAACACAAGATCGAGCAGCAGGATCTGGCCGATGGCCGCGGCATAGCCGAGCTGTGCGGTCTTCTTGTCGAACATGTCGGGGCCGGGATCGGGATCGACATTGTGATGGATTTCCCGCGTCGCCTTCCAGACCAGAAACAGGCCGCCCGCAATCAGGATGATGTCGCGCCACGAAAAGCCGTGATCGAACAGCGTGAAGACCGGCGTCGTCAGTTGCACGATGAAGGCGATGGTGGCGAGCAAGGCCAGCCGCATGACCAGCGCCAGGCTGATGCCGATCATGCGGGCGCTTTTCTGCTGATGCGCCGGCAGCTTGTTGGTCAGGATGGCGATGAAGATGAGGTTGTCGATGCCGAGCACCACCTCCATCACGATGAGGGTGACCAGCGCGACCCAGGCGGTGGGATCGGCGGCGAGAGCGAGCAGATTATCCATGACGGGCCGGGGGTGTTGGGGCGAGGGCAGCAGTCCGGACACAGACCGTCATCCGCATGCTGGACAAGCGGCGTGCGGCAGGGCTTGCGTCCCAGCGCCTAACACGCCGGATTGTCGCAGGTTCCCTTCACGGCAAATCGTCTTGATCTCGGAAGGGCTTCGACTTAAGTGCAAGTCATGGCACAGGCCCTTCATGACGACGCACAGCGCGGCCCGATCTGGCCGCTGATCGCGGTTTCGGTGCTGGGCGGGGCGCTGCTGGCGCTCGCAGTCGGCTTGTGGATCGTGTACGGCACAACGGTATTTTTCGAGATTGTGCGCGCCGGTATCGCCGCCTGTTTCTGATCCGGATTAAGACACCGCCCGCATGACCCCCACCTCGATCCGTCTCCTGACCATTGGTGCTGCCTTTCTGGCGGGGCTGCTCGCCTTCACGGTGGCGATCCTGTTCGTGACCGGGCGCAGCCCGGTGCCACAGCCATCCGCGATCGGCGGGCCGTTCCAGCTTGTCGATCAGGACGGCAAGCCGGTCACCGAGGCCGCGTTGAAGGGCAAGCCGTCGCTGATCTTCTTCGGCTTCACGCATTGCCCGGACATCTGCCCGCCCGCGCTGTTCGATATCTCGCAGGTCTACAAGGCCATGGGCAAGGACGGGGACCGGGTGGCCGCCTATTTCGTCTCCGTCGATCCCGAACGCGACACGCCGGAGATCCTGAAGGAATATCTGTCGAGCTTCGATCCGCGCGTGCGCGGTCTGACCGGCGATCCGGCGGCCGTGGCGGCGATGGAACAGGCGTATCGCGTCTATTCCAAGAAGATCCCGCTAGAGGCAGGCGGCTATACGATGGACCACACGGCTTTGGTCTATCTGATGGACAAGGAGGGCCGTTTCGTCGCGCCCTTCAACATGAAGCGCAAGCCGGAAGATGCCGCGGCCGAGTTGCGGCGTTATCTCTAGGCCCGGTTTGTGTTCAGGCCGGTGCGCGGCGCGATGTGCGTGCAAGCCCGTGCGCGGTCTTTTCCCAGCGATAGGGCGAGATCAGGATCTGGATTACCGCGCGCCAGGCGGCGATCGACAGCAGCACCCAATAGAACGGGATCAGGATCAGCCACGGTGCGCTGGTCAGCAATCTGCGGCGCGACAGACCGATAAAGCCGAGCAAGCCGGACATGAGATAACCGCTGACCAGCGTCGTGATGTAGAGGCCGGCGAACGTCGTGTCGAGGATGCCGGATTTTTCCTGCCACATCATGCCGGAAGCCACGTGCCACGCGATGAGTGCGGCGAAAACTCCGTGCACGAGCGCTGCAAGAACCGCGCCGCCTACGACCAGCTGGAAGACGATGAAGCCGCTCGGGCCCAGGTCGGACCAGAGCGAAAGCGGGTTGCGCATATGCACCGCCCAGGTCTGCAGATAGCCCTTGAACCAGCGGGTACGCTGGCGGAGCCAGGCTGCGAAGTCCGACGGCGCCTCCTCATAGGTCGAAGCGGCGATCATCGCGGTCCGGTATCCGGCACGCGAAAGCCGGATGCCGAGATCGGCATCCTCGGTGACGTTGTAGGGATCCCATCCGCCAAGCGAGATGAGCGTCGCGGTATGGAAATGGTTCGACGTGCCGCCGAGCGGCAAGGGCATGCGGAAAGCGGCAAGGCCGGGCAGGAAGACATCGAACAGGCCGGCATATTCGGCAGTGAACAGGCGCGTCAGCCAGCTGTCGGCGGTGTTGTCGATGGTGAGCCGCGCCTGCACGCAGGCGAGATCGGGGCCGGCGGCGTCGAAGGCGGCGAGCGCGATGCGCAATTGCGCGGGCTCGGGGCGGTCTTCGGCATCGAACACGGCGACATAGCGTCCGCGCACGAACGGCAAGGCGGCGTTCAATGCTTTCGGTTTGGTGCGTGGCCCCGCGGCGGGTGCGATCAGGACGTCGAAAGGCGCCGGCAGCCGCATCAGATCCAGTGCCATCCGGGTGCGGAGATCGTCGGCCTCGACCACGATCTTGATATCCATCCGCTCCTTTGGATAGTCGAGCCGCATCAGGGCGTCGATCAGGGCAGGGACGGATTCGGCTTCATCATAGACCGCCACGATGAGGGAATAGATCGGCAGGTTTTTCACACGCCGCAGCCGGATGGACGGGCCGGTTTCGGTCGACAGCAGGATCGCGAGGACGCGCAATCCGCTCCAGCCGAGAAAGATCAATGCGAGCAGGATTTCCAGCGCGACGGTCAGCCCTGTCTGCAATGCGGACAACGCCACGCAGATCGCCATGCCGGCGGCGAAAACACTGAGCGGCGTGCGGGCATGCAGGGAGGCCGCCGAGAGGTCGGGCCGCTGCGCACGCAGGCTGAAGGCCGCGCGGCAGGCCACGACATCGGCGGCCTCGCGATGCATGAAAGCGCGCAGGCATTGCGCGGTGGTGATGCGGATGCGCGCACTCACGTCCGGGCTGTGATGCAGCGTCTGGCACAACAGGCGCGCGGACAGATGCCAGGGAGCGATCACGTAAATCCGCTCGCCATGCAATGTCAGCGGAATGAGGCCGGTGGCAAGGCCCTGCAGCAAAGCCGTGTCGCAGAGCGGGCAAGCCCGGCGCGGGATTCCGTCCAGCGGTTCGAAAGCAAGCCCGTGATGGGCGGCAAGCGCGCGGGCGTAAGCCGCGTCGGTCAGAATGCCATCGGTGACCAGCACGCGGTCGGCGCCGGTACCGGTCTCGGCCGCGCGCAATTGCGCGGCGGCGAGCGTCGCGGCAGGAAGCAGATGGCGGAGGCATTCGATCTCGGGACAGGGGACAAGCGCACTGCCCGCCGGGCCGGCTACGGAATCCGGTCTTGAAAAAGGCCACGAAGTCGTGGCCCAGTCGCCGGCAGGCGGCAACGTGCCGGTGCCGGTCAATTCCGACGCATGTCCCCACATGGCCGCCCCCACGACCCGACGCTACACACCCGACTGTGCCACCGCCGCTTACACCATAAGGCGAGACTGACGGACCTGCACCT
>JAEVZN010000384.1 GCA_023392205.1 Pseudomonadota bacterium | reverse complement strand
CTCTCAAAACCGCAAGGCATGTCGAACAATAGACGCTTCGGCGTCGTCGACGCCGAAGCCCGTCACGGAAATCCTACTTGATGAACTGGTTCGTATACAGCTCTTCCACCGGCGTCTTCCTCTGGATGAAGCCCTTTTCCAGATAGAAGTCCTGCCGCTTGGAGAGACGCTCCGGATTGATTTCGCCGATCCGCTTCTGGTCCTGATAGACGTGCTTGGCGTAATAATTGAGCGCGTCCTTCACCACCTGTTCCTTGCCCTTCCAGGTTGGTACGAATTTGACGAAATCCTCGGCCGCCTGGTCCGGGTTGTCCATCACGTCCTTCATGCCGCGCATGGCTGCGGTCACGAATTTCTGAATCATCTCCGGGTTCTTCTTGATCATGTCGTCGGACACCGCGATGCCCTGCGCCAGATGCGGGAAAAATTCGTCGGTCGGAATCACCTTCACCTTGGTCCCGGTCGCTTGTACCATCGCCAGCCAGTCCGGCACGCCGGCCATGCCCTGCGACTTGCCTGTTGCAACCGATTCCCACACGCCGGTCGGTCCGGCCTGCTGAATGCTCACGTCATTCTGGGTCAGCCCGACGCTCGCAAGCAGTCCGATCAGCGCATAGAAGGTGGTGTCCTGGAAGGACAGCACGGTCAGCGTCTTGCCCTTCAGGTCGGCCGGCTTGTCGATGCCGGCATCCTCGCGCACCACCGTCTGCATGAAGCCCTTGCCGCCGAACAGGGCGACGATCTTCACCGGCACGCCGTTCGAGCGCACCATGATCGGTCCGTCACCGACGATGCCGCCGATCGGCGCATTGCCGGCGCCGCCCATCTTGGCCACCTCGACGCCGCCGCGCGCCACCTGGAAGTCGACATCGAGACCGGCTTCCTTGAAATAACCTTTCCCCAAAGCAAGTTGCAGCGGCGCAAAGGCCGGCAGGATCGGCGGCGCGGGGAAAAGATAGGTCACCTTCTCCTGGGCCATGACATCATGGCTTCCCATGAGGCCGGCGGCGCATACGCCGGCGATGGCTGCCGCCGCTGCACGCCGTGTCAGCAAACGCGAAATCATTGTGGACATGGAAGCTCCTCCGGTAGGTGATCGTGCAAATGTGCCGCACGATGAGGCATGAGCCTTGACGTGACAGCGATTGTATTTGTTCTACTATACTCAACAGTCTCGTCTTGCGCTACTGACCTCGCAGTCGCGGTTCGGTTCCGGCGCCCGGCTTTCGGATTTTCCAATGAATCGGCTTGAATATCGCAACGTCACGATGCGTTTTGCCGGAGCCCAGGGCGCCACCCTGACGGCTATCGAAAATGTCGACATCGCCGTCGGCGATGGGGAGGTCGTCTCGCTGATCGGACCCAGTGGTTGCGGAAAAAGCACCTTGCTCAATATCGGAGCAGGACTTTATGCGCCGAGCCGGGGCGAAGCCTATGTCGATGGCGAACGCGTCGAGGGCCCGAACGCCCATGTCGCCTTCATGCTGCAGAAGGACCTTCTGCTGCCCTGGCGGACCATCGAGCAGAACGTCATGCTGGGTGCGGAGATCCGCAAGCTCGACCGCACGCAGAGCCTGCAAAAGGCACGCGACCTGTTGCACACCTTCAAGCTCGGCGAATTCGCCAAGCGCTATCCGCACCAATTGTCAGGCGGCATGCGCCAGCGCGCGGCGCTCGCCCGTACGCTGGCGGTCGATCCGTCGGTGCTGCTGCTGGACGAACCCTTCTCGGCCGTCGACGCGCAGACCCGCATCATGCTCCAGCACGATCTCGCGCAGACATTGATGACCGCGAAGAAAACCGCGCTTCTCATCACCCACGATCTGCTGGAAGCGGTGATCCTGTCCGACCGCGTGCTGGTCATGAGCAAGCGGCCCGGCCAGATCATCGACGAAATCGTCATCGACATCCCCGAGCGCGATCATCCGCTCAAGCGCCGGCGCGATCCGAAAGTGGCGGGATATGTCGCGCGGCTGATGGACAAGCTCGATATCGGCGAACATGCCGCTCAGGAAGACAGTCAGAAGGAGCCGGCGTGATGACGGCCGACCGCGCAGCCCTTGTCCGCAACGGCACCATTGCCAGCCTCGCGATGCTGGTCCTGTTCGTGATCGGCTGGGAATGGGGTCCGGGCTGGCTGAATATCCCGCCCTATATCGTCCCGCCGCTCTCGGCGACATGGAACGAATTCCTGCGCATGTGGAGCATCACGGCGCTGCCCTATCACACCGGCATCACCGCCTTCGAAGTGCTGGTGGGATTTCTGCTCGGCAGCCTACTCGGCGCCTTTATCGGTTATCTGCTCGGCATGTCGCCTACCGCCGAGTTCGCACTCTCGCCGTATATTCTCGCCCTGCAGATCGCGCCCAAGATCGCTTTCGCGCCGCTTTTCATTCTATGGATGGGTTTCACCATCTATCCCAAGATTCTTGTCGCCATCCTGATCGTGTTCTTCCCGGTCATGGTGAACGTTCTGACCGCCATACGCGGCGTTGATCCGGATCTGATCAATCTCGCCCGCTCGTTCAAGGCGACGCGGTCGCAGATCTTCTGGAAGATCGAATTTCCGGCGTCCCTTCCGCCGCTCTTCGCGGGCCTGCGCATCGGCTCGACGCTGGCCGTGATCGGCGTCGTGGTCGGCGAACTGGTCGGCGGCAATTCCGGCCTCGGCTATCTGCTCGCCTTCGGTGAGGGCCAGGGCAACACCGCGATGGTGTTCGTCACCATCATCATGCTCACACTTGTCGGCGGCTTCGCCTATCTGCTGGTCATCCTGCTGGAGATGCGGGTGCTGCACTACATGCCGCGCCGCGCCGCAGGCGGGATCTAGGACCGGCGCACGGAAGCGGGTGCCGTCACACGCGGCGCCCGTCAGTCTCCGGTCGCGTTGCGTTCGGACAAACCCGCCAGCGTCCGCCCGACAAAGCGCCGGACAGGCGGCAGCGATCCGAGCATCGCGATGATCCGGTTGCGGATCCATCGCGACGTCGGACTGGCCAGAGTGGCAACGCGCGTCAGACGGTCGGTCATCGCAAGGACATCGGCCGCCGCCGCCCGCCGTGTTGCGGCATATCGGTCAAGTGCGGCCTGCGATCCGGTGCGGATCGCTTCCGGCAGCGCAGCACCAAGCGCTACCGCATCGCGTAGCCCGAGATTCATGCCCTGACCGCCCGCCGGACTGTGGACATGCGCCGCGTCGCCGACGAGCAGCACCGGACTATCGCGGAAGCAAGC
>JAEVZN010000349.1 GCA_023392205.1 Pseudomonadota bacterium | reverse complement strand
AATAATAACTGATGGTTCAACAAGTTTCAGACGTCCGGGGGGTTCCCAAAGCAGAGCGGGAAGCGCCTTGCGCAACGGGTTGCCACACGAAAGCCGCCCATGAGGACCATGATGAGCCTGAATTTCGAAGAACTCGACTACAGGCCTACGCCGATCGGCACATTCACCCTGCGCCGGCGCCGCGATCCAAAGCTCGGAATCGACATCTTCGAGATCAAGCTCGGCGACGAATTCCTGACGTCGAGCCTGTTCACCGCATCCGAGATCGCGCTGGCGCGCCTCGGTGTCGCGGCGCTTGAAAGCGACCACTTCGATATCGTCGTTGGCGGCCTTGGACTCGGCTATACCGCCCAGACCGTTCTGGAATACGAGAATGTCCATTCGCTGATCGTCGTGGAAATGCGGGAGCCGGTGATCGAATGGCACCAGACCGGAATTCTTCCGGTGGGGCGAATGCTGGCAGACGACAATCGTTGCCGGATGGCGCAGAGCGACTTTTTTCGCGAATGCCAGCAATACGACCGGCTTCGACCCAGAATCTCCCGGACGGCGTTTCGATGCCGTCCTTGTCGACATCGATCATTCACCCGACGCATTGCTCGACACGCGCAGTACGGGATTTTACCGGCCGAACGGCCTGAAGGCGCTTTCCAGCCATTTGAAACCCCGTGGGGTTTTCGGACTGTGGTCGAACGATAAGCCAGATGCAGCCTTCACCGAAAGATTGTCGGAAACCTTCGCCGAGGCCTGGGCAGAAGCCATAACTTTTGAGAACCCGTTGCAGGATCAGCCATTCACGCAGACGATCGATCTGGCTCGGACTGCTCTCGCATCGCGCCAGACCTGACGGATCATGACAAACCGCATAGCCTGGTTACATGACTTCTGCCGTTAGCACATGCAGTGTATGCCGGACCGAAAGCCTGCAGCCGTTTTTATCCGTCGACGGAAAGGATTACTGGCGCTGCACAACATGCGAGGCGCGGCTCCTCGATCCGCGTCACCATTTGTCGCGCGAAGACGAATACGCACAATACCTGGATCATCAGAACGATCCCGAAGACCGTCGTTATCGACGGTTTCTCGCGAAGCTCGCCGGCCCGCTGCTTCAGCGGCTCGACAAGGCATCGCGGGGGCTGGATTATGGCTGCGGCCCCGGTCCGGCGCTTGCGGCCATGTTGCGCGAAAGCGGACATGACATGGCGCTCTACGATCCCTTTTTTTATCCCGACCGTGATGTGTTGCTGCACCGTTATGATTTCGTGACCTGCACGGAAACGGCAGAGCATTTCCACCGCCCGGCGGACGAATTCGAGCGACTGTTCCGGATGGTCCGGCCTGGCGGCTGGCTCGCGATCATGACCCGCTTTTTAACCGACGATGCAAAATTCGGCACATGGCATTACCGCATGGATCCGACGCATGTCGTCTTTTACCGCGAGGAGACCTTTCAGCATCTTGCGCGAATCCAAGGCTGGTCCTGCGAGATACCTGCCGATGATATTGCGTTGATGCAAAGGCCACACGCAGACCCGGAAAAGGCTGGATGACCACCTGGCTGCATGAACAGCGCCTGCAGGCCGTTTACAACGCCATCATGGAGTCCGGTGCGCGCCGCATTATCGATCTCGGCTGCGGTGAGGGCGATCTTTTCGTCCGGCTCGCCGAGGATCCACAGATCGAGTTCATTCTGGGCATCGACCAGTGTGACAGATCGCTCGAGACTCTGCGCCATAGACTCGACAGCTTGCAGGGACAGACCACCGCACAGGTCGAAACGAGACTGGGTTCGATCACCGAACCAAATCCGACAATCGGTCAGTTCGATTGCGCCATCCTGATCGAGACGGTCGAGCACGTCGCGCCGGAAAAACTGTCTGCCCTCGAGCGGACCCTGTTCACGGATATCAGGCCGGGTGTCGTCGTGATGACAACACCGAACGCGGAATTCAACCCGCTGCTTGGCGTCCCTGCGCACAGGTTTCGCCATCCCGGCCACCGCTTCGAATGGAATCGCGCGAAGTTCCAGCACTGGGCCATTGGTGTTGCAAGCCGCGCGGGCTACAACGTCGCATTCAACGACATTGGCGGTTTCCATCCGCAGCTTGGCGGCGCAAGCCAGATGGCCCGGTTCCAGCCTCCGTCACCGGACCGAAAATAATTTGAACCGAAGCAATGTTCGACGCGACCAAATGTAGGGCGGCATGGTTAAGGCCCGCGCCACTTGACCTTGTTATCCGGCTTCTTTCAAATGCGCTGCGGTAATGAGATACGATCCTGGAAATGTGAGAGGGCACGATGAGATTGGGAATTCTTGCAGGTTTGGCTGCGGTTTTCATGGTTTCTTTTTCGGCGACTGAAGCGGACGCAAGATGGACGTGCCGCGCGACCAGCAGCACCGGCTCATGGGGCGTCGGCTGGCATAATTACAGCCGGTCCTATGCACATCAGCGCGCGCTGGTGGAATGCGCCGTGCGGACACCCCGCGACGCGACCTGCTACGTCCGCTGGTGCCGCCGCAGCTGACAGGCTGTTCACAACGTTGAGCTTTCGGATTCCGGGGCTGTCCTGTGCGGACAGCGCCGGGATCCGCCTTCGAAAATCCAGGACGCCATGCTTTTGACGCCACGATCATACACGGCCTCAATCTCCTTGATGCGCGCATGATCCGGGCATGATGTCGGAGCTGGCGCGCCAGAAAAAGCGGGACTTTCACATGCCCCTTTCCGCACGCCCAGCCTTCCTCGCGCTGCATCTGGCCATTGCAAGTCTTGCCGCATCCACCCTGCTCCCGCAGCCCGCCTATGCGCAGAGCCTCACCGCGCTGAAGGATCGCTTCGACAAAAGCATGCAGGCCGGCAATTACGCCGATGCCGAGCGGGTTGGGAAGCAGATGGTCGCCCAGGCCAGCAAACAATACGGCACCCGGCATTTCAACTATGCAATCGCCGTGAACGAGCTTGCACGGGCCTATAACGCACTGAAGCGTCCGGCCGATGCCATTCCGCTGTTCCGGCAGGCGCTCGCCATCTTCGAGCGTGAGCGCAACAACATCGCCGTCGCCATTACACTGAACAATCTCGGCAATGCACTCAGAAATCAGGGGAGCCTCGCCGCCTCCGCCCAGATGATGGAACGGGCGCTCGCCATCTATGAGGAGGAATTGGGCCGGGAGCACAGCAATTTTGCCGAAACACAGATCAATCTGGCCTCAGTCTACGTCGCGCAAGGCAATTATCCGCGCGCCGTCGCGCTCTATCGGCAATCTCTGGACAGACTGGAGAACACGCTGGGGCCACGGCATATGAGTGTCGCGATCGGACATGAGAACCTGGCCGGCGTCTATCAGGCGCAATCCAACTTTGCCGACGCCATCACACATTACGAGGCCGCTCTCGGCATATTCATCGAGCAGCAGGGCGCACGGCATTCCAGTGTCGGAAATACCTACAACAACATGGCCAACGTCTATAACGCGAAGGGCGATTATTCAAACGCCATCGACCTGTATCTCAAGGCTCTGGATGTGTACCAGGATGCCCTCCCGCGCGAGCATCCCTTCGTCATCAGCACGCTGGGCAATCTCGCAAACTCCTACGCTTCTGTCGGACGGGAGGAAGAAGCCGAGAAGATTTACAGGCGCGCGATCGTCTCCGCAGAAAAGTCCCTCGGACCCGACCACCACCTGGTCGCCGACAACAGCAACAATCTGGGCAACTTGCTGTGGCAAGCGAAGCGATATTCCGAAGCCGATCCGCTGCTGGCAAAGGCATTGCAGATCTACGAACGGAGGTTCGGTGGCGAACATCCCCGAATCGCCTCCACGCTCGACAATCTCGGCCTGGTGCGCTTCCATCAGGGCCGCAACAGGGACGCGATCCGTTTTCACCAGCGCGCCCTCGATATGCGCGAGAAACTCCTGGGTGGAGAACATCCCGAGGTTGCCACAAGCGTCGGCAATCTCGCGAATGCATTGCGCGCAGACTCGCGTCACGCCGACGCCATCCGTCACTACGCGCGCGCGAAAGATATCTTTGAAAAGACTCTTGGCGACACGCATCCGAGTCTCGCCATTGTTCTCGACAACATGGCGCTCTCCCGCTTTCGCCAGAACCAATATGATGAGGCAATGTCGCTGATCCGTTCGGCCGCTCGCATGCTGTCGGATCGCCAGAAGCAATTGGCCGCAGCAGGCAACGCCGACAGCGGCAACGCACCATTGGCGCACAAGAGCATCTATGAACGGCTGGCGGTGATCGCCTACGAAGCCGGCCGCAGCGAGCCGGGCTCACTCTCCGCCCTGACTGACGAGGCCTTCGTCGCCGCGCAGAACTACAATTTGACCGGAGTCTCCGCAGCGCTGTCGCAGATGAGCATGCGATTTGCCGCGGGCGACGATGCGCTTGGCAAACTTGTGCGCGAGCAGCAGGATCTGGCCGCCCAATGGCAGAGCCTCGACAAGGCGCTGGTTCAGAGCCTGTCGACCGCCCGCGGCGACGACAATCATCGTGTCGCCTCGCAATTACGCAAGCAGCGCACGGACGTAGAAGCGCGCCAGGAAAGCGTGGCGGCGATCCTCAGCGAAAAATTTCCGGAATATCAAGAGCTCACATCCACATCCGCGCTTCCGATCTCCGATATCCAGGCCTTGCTCGGTCCGGACGAAGTGCTGGCCACCTATCTGGTTGCGGCCGAGAATGTGTTCGTGTGGGCCATTACGGACAAGGAGGTGCGCTGGGAAGCGCTCAGTAAAAAACTGAGTGCAGAAGAACTCGCCGGACGTGTCGCGGAATTCCGGCACGGCCTGGAGCTTGAAGCGGCCGGCACCGACCGGAGCAAGATGTTCAACCTCGAAACGGCTTTCAATCTTTACCGCGATATTCTTGGGCCGGTCGAAGATGCCATCAAGGACCGTAAAAAGCTGCTGCTGGTCCCGGCGGGCGCGCTAACCGGCCTGCCGTTCAATGTGCTGGTGACCGAAAAGCCGTCCGTCCCGGTCCCTGCATCCAGCGCAGGCTATGGCGATGCGGCCTGGCTCGTGAAAAGCCATGCAATCACTATTCTCCCCTCCGTCTCCGCTTTGAAATCGCTGCGCCAGTTCGCGCAGGGCAGTCGCGCGCCCGAACCATTCATCGGCTTCGGCGATCCGGTGTTTGGCGACGGCGACGCGGGGGCCTCGCGCAGCGCCGTCACCAAGGCGGTCAGCGCGTTTCTGAATTACTTTACCGGGACACGCGCCAACCGCGACGCATTGGTCAATGCGCTTCCGCAATTGCCTGGCACGGCCGTCGAACTGAAGGCGGTCGCCAACAGCCTCGGCGCTCCGGCCCGCCAGGTCCGCCTTGGAAAGCAGGCGAGCGAAGCTGCCGTCAAGAACGCGCGGCTCGACCAATACCGCATCGTCTATTTTGCGACACATGGCCTTGTCGCCGGTGAAACCGGGCAGGTGGCCAGTTTCGCAGAACCTTCGCTGGCGCTGACCATCCCGGATACGGTGAGTGAGCTGGACGATGGCTTGCTGACCGGGTCGGAGATCGCGCAGCTCAGGCTCAATGCCGATTGGGTGGTCTTGTCGGCCTGCAACACCGCAGCCGGCGACAAGCCGGGTGCAGAGGCCCTGTCCGGGCTTGCCAAAGCCTTCACCTATGCCGGCGCGCGCTCGTTGCTCGTGTCGCATTGGCCGGTCGGCGACGAAGCCGCGGCCCGCCTGACCACGGATCTTTTTGCCCGCCTCACCGCCGATCCGAAGCTTGCCCGCGCGGAAGCCTTACGTCAGGCGATGATCGCGATGATCGAAGACAAGGCGGACGAGACCAATGCCTATCCGGCCTTTTGGGCGCCGTTCATCGTGGTCGGCGAAGGCGGAAACTGACGCCTAAAGCGGCCACACCCAAAGCAGCATCGGCACGCTGACGACAACCACAATGATTTCGAGCGGCAGTCCGAGCGGCCAGTAATCGCCGAAGCGAAGGCCACCCGGCCCCAGGATCAGGGTGTTGTTCTGATGCCCGATCGGCGTGAGGAAAGCGCATGAGGCGCCGATCGCAACCGCCATCAGGAATGAATCGGGGCTGACGCCGAGCGTATTCGCCGTACCGATGGCAATCGGGCACATGACCGCCGCCGTCGCGGCGTTGTTCATGAAGTCCGAAAGCGTCATTGTCACGATCAGGATCAGCGTGAGCGCGACAATTGCGTTGCCCTGCGCGATCCCGTCGAGGAGCAACCGCGCGATCAGGTCGGCCGTCCCGGTTGTTGCCATCGCCCCCGCAACCGGGATCATGGCGCCGAGCAGGACCACCACCGGCCAGTCGATGGCCGTGTAGACATGGCGAGGCGGGACGACACGAAACGCCATCGACGCCAATACGCCGGCAGCAAACGAGATGGCCGCGGGCACCAGACCGAAAGCGGCGCCGGCAATCGCCGCCAGCATGATTGCGGATGCGATCAGCGTCTGCCGCTTGTCCGGCAGCCGCAGCTTCCGCTCTTCCAGCGGCACCAAGCCATATTGCTGCGCGAATTCGGTGATGGATTCCTGTGTGCCCTGCATCAGCAGCACATCGCCGGCCTGGATACGCACGGTGCGCAATCGCGCCATTGAGCGCCGTCCCTGGCGCGAGATGGCGAGCAGATTGATGCCAAACCGATTGCGCAAACGGATATCCGTCGCCGAACGGCCCGCCAATGTCGAATTCGGCAGCACGGCCAGTTCGCGCAGCAGAATGTCGTCGGATGGCGAAGGCTTCTGCGCGGCTTTCGGGTCTTTTTCTACCTCTTCCGGGTCCGCTGTCGATGATTTCGCGGCCATCACACGGCTCTTGTCCGCCTCTGCCGGCGCCGTATCGTCCTTCGATTCCCCTTCGGCCTTCTCGGCCTTCTCAGCCTCTTCCGCCTCTTCCGTCTCGTCGTCATCCTCTTCGTCGGGCTGCATGGCCTCTTCCAGCCGCAGGTCGAGCGACGACAAGGCCGCCGTCAGCGACTTCGGTTCGGCCTCGATCACAAGAATATCGCCGGCCCAGACCCGCCGCGTCGGGTTGGGTGCCGTGACCCTGACCTCGTTGCGGATCAGGCCCACGATCTGGGCATCGGCCTCGTCCAGCGTTTCCTCGATCTGCCGCAGCGACATGCCAACGGCTTTGGCGCTTTCGGGGACCCTAGCCTCGGTGAGATAGGCACCGGTGTCGAATTCCTCGCCGGCCGCGCCCTTGCGCGCGGGCACGATCCGCCAACCGACGAGCGCAATGAAGATGACGCCGACCAAAGCGACCGCAATACCGACCGGGGTGAAATCGAACATCGCAAAACTGCTACGTCCGCTTTCGGCACGGAAGCTCGAGACAATCAGGTTGGGCGGTGTCCCGATC
>JAEVZN010000335.1 GCA_023392205.1 Pseudomonadota bacterium | reverse complement strand
GTGTCCAAGTGTGTGGTGTAAGGTGCCGAGGGCGCCCATCGGGCGGGTGAGGCATGCAGAAAAGCGGGGAGACCTTTGTCTTTGTCCGTTTCGTAGTGGACAGGCAGCCGCCTGATCCCCACCATTGCCACCCAACATCCAGATTCGCGAGGTGACGGTGGCGGATGCACCTTTTGTGCATCTTCATGTGCATTCTTCCTATTCGCTGCTGGAAGGCGCGCTGAAGATCGGACGACTGGCGGAATTGGCCAAAGCCGACCGGCAGCCGGCACTCGCGCTGACCGATACCGACAACATGTTCGGTGCTCTGGAGTTTTCGGAGAAGCTGGCGGGCTCCGGCATCCAGCCGATCGTCGGTTGCTGCCTCTCAGTCGATTTCGGAGACGTTGCGCGCGATGCGCGGCATCCCCAGCAATCCTTCAGTCTGCCACGGCTCGTATTGCTGGCGGCGCATGAGCAGGGCTATCGCAGTCTGATGCGTCTCTCGTCGCGGGCCTATCTGGAAAATCCGCCGAACGAGGCTGTTCACATCAAATACGATTGGCTTGCGGGGGAAACCGACGGCCTGATCGTGCTCTCGGGTGGACCCTCAGGCGCGCTCGATCAGGCCGTTGCCGGCGGCCGTCTCGATCTCGCGCGTGGCCGCTGTGCGCAGCTACGCGCTCTGTTCGGCGACCGGCTTTACATCGAATTGCAGCGCCACGGCTTGCCGGAGGAGCGCAGTATCGAGCCACATCTGCTCGATACGGCCTACGAACTGGGGCTGCCACTGGTCGCCACCAACGAACCCTTCTTTGCAACGCCCGAAGATTACGAAGCACATGATGCGCTGATCTGCATTGCGGGGGGGCGGGTGGTGGCGGAAACCGACCGCCGAAAATTGTCGCCCGAGCATTATTTCAAGAGCCGCAGCGAGATGGCGGCATTGTTCGCGGATCTTCCCGAAGCCATCGTCAATACAGCGGAAATCGCGCAGCGATGCGCTTACAGGCCGCGCACGGCCAAGCCGATCCTGCCGCGTTTCGATGCGGCAGATGCGGTGTCGCAGACCGGCGAGGACGCCGAAGCGGCGGCATTGCGGGCACAGGCCGAAGCTGGCCTGGCGCGCCGCATCGCGACGCACGGTCTCGCGCCGGGCATGAGCGAGGAGGAATACCGCGCACGGCTTAAATTCGAGCTCGATGTCATCGAGCGCATGAAATATCCCGGTTACTTCCTGATCGTCGCTGACTTCATTCAGTGGGCCAAGGGCGAGGGTATCCCGGTCGGACCCGGTCGCGGCTCGGGTGCGGGCTCCATGGTCGCCTATGCGCTCTTCATCACCGATCTCGATCCGCTCCGCTTCGGTCTTCTGTTCGAGCGCTTCCTCAATCCCAAACGCGTCTCGATGCCGGATTTCGATATCGACTTCTGTCAGGATCGCCGCGACGAGGTGATCCGCTATGTCCAGCGGAAATACGGCCGCGATCAGGTCGCGCAGATCATCACCTTCGGCACGCTGCAGGCACGCGGCGTGCTGCGCGATGTCGGCCGCGTTCTGGAAATGCCGTATGGTCAGGTCGACAAGCTCTGCAAGCTGGTGCCCCAGAACCCTGCCAATCCGGTCACGTTGTCGCGCGCCATCGACGATGAGCCGAAGCTGCAGGCTGAACGCGACACCAATCCCACGGTACGGCGCGCGTTCGATATCGCGCGAAAGCTCGAAGGCCTGACCCGCCACGCCTCGACGCACGCCGCGGGTATCGTTATCGGTGACCGGCCGCTTACAGAACTCGTGCCGATGTATCGCGATCCGAAATCCGATATGCCGGTCACCCAGTTCAACATGAAGTGGGTGGAGCAGGCCGGACTGGTTAAGTTCGACTTCCTCGGTCTGAAGACGCTCACGGTATTGAAGACCGCCGTCGAACTCCTGAAAAAGCGAGATATCGAGATCGACCTGTCGGCGATCCCGCTGGATGACACCAGAACCTACGAAATGCTCGCGCGCGCGGAGGCAGTCGGCATCTTCCAACTGGAAAGTGCGGGCATGCGGCGCGCGCTTCTCGACATGAAGCCGGACCGCTTCGAGGACATCATCGCGCTCGTGGCGCTCTACCGGCCCGGACCGATGGCCAATATCCCGACCTATTGCGCCCGAAAGCATGGCGATGAGGTGCCGGATTATATCCATCCGAAACTCGAAGAAGTCCTCAAGGAGACCTTCGGCGTCATCGTCTATCAGGAACAGGTGATGCAGGCCGCGCAGATTCTGGCCGGCTATTCGCTCGGACAGGCCGATCTTCTGCGCCGTGCCATGGGCAAGAAGATCCGCAGCGAGATGCAGGCTCAGCGCAAGGAATTCGTCTCTGGCGCGGTGGAGCGAGGCGTCGGACGCGGGCAGGCGGACGCGATCTTCGATCTACTCGAACGCTTCGCGGAATACGGCTTCAACAAGAGCCATGCCGCAGCCTACGCGCTGGTCGCGTATCAGACGGCTTATATGAAGGCGAATTATCCGGTCGAGTTCATCGCAGCATCGATGACCCTCGACATGGGCAATACCGACAAGCTCGCGGAATTCCGGGCTGAAGCAGAACGGCTCGGCATCCGTGTCGAACCACCTTCGATCAATCGCTCCAACGTGCATTTCGGGGCCGAAGACAATACGATCGTCTACTCGCTGGCGGCTCTGAAGGGCGTCGGCGGACAGGCCGTCGAGCACATCGTCGCGGCACGCGCCGGGCAGCCTTTCCGCGATTTGTCCGACTTCGCACAGCGGATCAATCCGCGCGCGGTCAACAAGCGTGTGCTGGAAAGCCTCGCCGCCGCTGGCTCGTTCGACCTGATCGAACCCAATCGTGCGCGTGCCCACACCGCTATCGAACCCATTCTCGGCGCCGCGCAGTCATCGCATGACGCCAAGAGCGTCGGCCAAAGCGAATTGTTCGGGGGCGCCGCCGCAAGCGACGCATTGCGGATTCCCGCGGTCGAGCCCTGGACGCCCTCGGAACGCCTGCAGCGCGAATATGATGCGATCGGCTTCTTCCTGACCGGGCATCCGCTCGATGATTATGCCAAGGCGCTGAAACGTATGCAGGTGCTGAACTGGGCGGAGTTTGCGAAGTCCGTCCGGGCCGGCGCCACCGCCGGGCGGACTGCAGCGACGGTCGTGTCTCGCATGGAACGCCGCACCAAGACCGGAAACAAGATGGGGATCATCGGGCTCTCCGATCCAAGCGGTCAGTACGAGGCGGTAGTCTTTCAGGAGGGGCTGCAGCAATTTCGCGAACTGCTGGAGCCGGGCTCAGCAGTCCTGCTTTTGCTCAGCGCCGAGGCACAGGGCGAGGATGTCCGCGCCCGCATCCAGATGGTCGAGCGACTGGATCAGGCTGCTGCCAAGGTACAGAAAAGCATGCAGATTTTCCTGCGCGATCCGGCCCCACTGGACCACATCACGCGGCGCCTGGAGCCGCGCGGAGACGGGGAGGTGCGCTTCGTCCTGATGCTCGGGGACGGTGGCGAGGTCGAAATCAAGCTGCCGGGTGGCTACAGGGTGTCGCCACAGATTGCCGGCGCGATCAAGGCCGTTCCGGGGGTCGTCACGGTGGAAGCGGCCTGAACGCGCCCGGTGCTGAGAGCAGGTCGCCTTTTCCTTGCTTTTGTGGGGCCGGGACGCTATAGGCCCGCCCATCTCACACGCGGATTGTGGTGTCCGGCCCTTCGGGGTGCGGGAACCGTCCGGTAGCGGCGGGCCATAGGCCTTGCCGTTCACGTATTCCGCGGAGGACAAACCGGAGAATATCATGGCGCTGCCCGACTACAGCATGCGTCAGCTTTTGGAAGCTGGCGTCCATTTTGGCCATCAGGCCCATCGCTGGAATCCGAAGATGGGTAATTTCATCTTTGGAACCCGCAACAATATTCACATCATCGATCTCGCGCAGACCGTCCCGATGCTGCATCAGGCGTTGCAGGCGGTGTCGGACACGGTCGCCAAAGGCGGCCGCATCCTGTTCGTCGGCACCAAGCGCCAGGCGCAGGACGCGATCGCCGATGCGGCCAAGCGCTGCGCCCAGTACTACGTGAACTCGCGCTGGCTCGGCG
>JAEVZN010000317.1 GCA_023392205.1 Pseudomonadota bacterium | reverse complement strand
ACCGAAGGCGATCTCGGACAACTGGGCCGCACCTTCAATCGGAAGACCCATGACCTGCGGACGCAGCGCGACGACCTGCTCAATGCCCGCGACGTGATCGATAGCCGACGGCGATTCAGCGAAGCGGTCCTGTCAGGCGCCAGTGCCGGAATCATCGGCGTCGATCATGACGGACAGATCAGCATCCTCAATCGGTCGGCGGAGCAATTGATCGGCGCGCCGACGGCCGATGTCACCGGCAAGAAATTGCTCGCCGTCGTCCCGGAATTGTCGGAGCTGGTCGGGAATTCGCTCGATAACGGACAGCGCCTCGTGCAGGGGCAGGTGACCCTGACCCGCAACGGCCGAGACCGCAATCTCTCCGTACGGCTGACCAGCGAGCAGAGCGTCGATGCGGAACATGGCTATGTCGTCACGCTCGACGACATCACCGACCTCGTCTCCGCGCAGCGCACTTCAGCCTGGGCCGATGTCGCGCGACGCATTGCCCACGAGATCAAGAATCCCCTGACCCCGATCCAGCTTTCGGCCGAACGGTTGCGCCGCAAATACGGCAAGGTGATCGTCGAGGACAAGGCGATCTTCGAACAATGCACGGACACCATCGTGCGCCAGGTCGACGATATCCGCCGCATGGTCGACGAGTTTTCGCGCTTCGCCCGGATGCCAAAACCGGTCATGCAGCCCGAGGATGTCGCGGATACGGTGCGGCAGGCCGTGTTCCTGATGCGCGTCGGCCATCCCGATATCGAGATGGATTTGAAGCTCAGCGACGATTCCATGTCGGCCCGCTTCGACCGCCGTCTGGTATCGCAGGCGCTCACCAACATCATCAAGAATGGCACGGAGGCAATTTCCGCGCTGCCGCCGGATTCCGGCAAAGGCCGGATCGAAGTCATTGCCACGCGCGAAGGCGACATGGTCTATATCGATGTCATCGACAACGGCATCGGCCTGCCATCCGAAAATCGCTCGCGGCTTCTCGAGCCCTATGTCACGACACGCGAAAAGGGCACCGGGCTCGGGCTCGCGATTGTCGGAAAAATTCTGGAAGAACATGGCGGCGGCATCGAATTGCATGACGCAGCGGAATATTCCGATGCGGAGCGCGAGTCGGAAGAACGTCATGAAAGGCATCGCGGCGCATGGGTGCGCCTGCGCTTTGCCGTCAATCCGCCGCAACAAAGCGGCACGAGTTCAATAGACGAAGACAAGATCAAGCGGGCGAGCAGCGTAATATCATGACGGCTGAAATTCTCATCGTCGACGATGAGCCGGATATCTGCGAACTGGTTTCGGGTATCCTCCAGGACGAAGGCTATGCCACGCGTACGGCGCGGGATGGCGACGACGCATTGAACGCCATCAAGACACGGCGTCCCGGCCTCGTGTTTCTGGATATCTGGCTGCAGGGATCGCGGCTCGATGGTTTGCAATTGCTCGACGCGGCCAAGGAGCAATATCCGGATCTTCCGGTCGTCATGATATCCGGCCACGGCAATATCGAGACAGCGGTCGCGGCGATCAAACGCGGGGCCTATGACTTCATCGAGAAGCCATTCAAGGCCGACCGGCTGGTGCTTGTGGCGGACCGCGCGCTGGAGAATTCGCGTCTGAAGCGCGAGGTGAAAGAACTCAAGGCCATCGCGCCGTTGCCTGCGGCCCTGATCGGCAAGTCGCCGGCGATGAACCAGTTGCGCCAGACCATCGAAAAGGTCGCGCCGACCAACAGCCGCATCATGATCATCGGCATGTCGGGCTCCGGCAAGGAATTGTGCGCGCGCACGCTGCATAACCTGTCCGGCCGTGCGAGCGGCCCGTTCGTGGTCATCAATGCTGCCGCCATCACACCGGACCTGATGGAATCGGAATTGTTCGGCATCGAGGCCTCGAATGGCAGCCAGAGCCGCAAGGCCGGCGCCCTCGAGGAGGCGCATGGCGGCACGCTCTTCATCGACGAAATTTCCGACATGCCGCGCGAGACACAGAACAAGATTCTCCGCGTCCTGGTCGATCAGACCTTTCACCGCGTCGGCGGGACGGCGAAGATCGCGGTGGATGTGCGTATCATTTCGTCCAGCGCCCGCAACCTTGAGGCAGAGATCGCGGCCGGCAATTTCCGTGAGGATCTCTATCACCGGCTGTCGGTCGTGCCGATCCGCGTACCGCCCCTTGCCGAGAGGCGCGAGGATATCCCGGTGCTGGTCGATTACTTCATGGACCAGATTTCGGCTGCCACGGGCCTGCCGCGGCGCACGATCGGCGAAGACGCGATGGCGGTCCTGCAATCGCATGACTGGCCGGGCTATGTGCGCCAGCTCCGCAACAATGTGGAGCGCCTGATGATCCTGGCCGGCGGCGATCCGAACGCGGTGATCAATGCCAGCATGCTGCCGCAGGATGTCGGCTCGATGGTGCCGTCCATGCCGAACGGAAATGGCGGCGAGCAATTGATGAGCCTGCCATTGCGCGAGGCGCGCGAGATGTTCGAACGTGAATATCTGGTGGCGCAGATCAGCCGCTTCGGCGGAAACATTTCCCGGACCGCCGAATTCGTCGGTATGGAGCGCTCGGCCCTGCACCGTAAATTGAAGGCGCTGGGGATCGGCTGACAGCCCTTTCGAAAAGTCAATCCCCGTGTCCCGCATCGCCTATGTCAACGGTCGCTACCTGCCACGGCGCGACGCCGCCGTTTCGGTGGAGGATCGCGGCTATCTGTTTGCGGACGGCGTCTATGAAGTCTGCGAGGTGAGGGGGCATCGCCTCGTCGACGAGCGCCGGCATATGCAGCGATTGCAGCGGTCGCTGTCGGAATTGCGGATCGACATGCCGATGCCGCTTAAGGCCCTGAGCGTGGTCATACACGAGGTCGTCCGCCGCAACCGCGTCCGGGACGGCATCGTCTATCTGCAGATCACCCGCGGTGTCGCCAGACGCGACCACGCCTTTCCGCCGCCCGGCACGATTCCGTCCATCGTCGTGACGGCGAGCCGGATCGATCCGCAAAAGACCGAAGCTCTTGCGGCGGCCGGGATCGATGTCGTGACCTTGCCGGATAACCGGTGGGAGCGGGTGGATATCAAGTCGATCTCGCTGCTCCCCAACGTGCTGGCGAAACAGGCGGCGCGGGAGCAGGGCGCCCGCGAGGCCTGGTTCGTCGATTCCGACGGCAAAATCACCGAAGGCTCGTCTTCGAATGCCTGGATCGTGACGCAGGACAATGTTGTCGTCACTCCGGCCGCCGACCATGCGATCCTGCGCGGCATCACAAGGACAGTACTACTGGAGGCGCTGGCATCGCATGGCCTGACTTTGCGTGAAGACCGTTTCTCGGTCGCCGATGCCCTTGCCGCGCGGGAAGCCTTCATCACATCGGCGAGTCAGACCGTGATGCCCGTGGTGCGTATCGACGGACGCCCGGTCGGCAACGCGCAACCCGGTCCGCTGGCGCGCACACTTCGGGCGGATTTCCACCGCTTTGCCGAAAAATCATGACAATAAGCCGCGCCACGCGGGACATTCGGCCGCAAGTTAGGCTTGCCTAGCCTGCCGCTGTACCATCTAATGACATGCCCCAAGTCCTCGTGGGTGGGAAACGAGGGACAATTCGACGTGGCTTAATTCAGGCCATGAACAGGGCAAAAACGTCTCGTGGGACATGGGGTCCGCGGGCAAGAAAATGGAACGCACGGCCATGGCAGCCGAACGAACTCAGAACCTCCAAGACACCTTCCTCAATCATGTCCGCAAGGCGAAAATCCCTCTCACCATCTTTCTGGTGAACGGGGTCAAGCTGCAGGGCGTGGTCACCTGGTTTGACAACTTTTGTGTCCTGCTGCGACGTGACGGGCATTCGCAGCTTGTCTACAAACATGCTATCTCGACCATCATGCCGGGTCATCCGATCCAGCTGTTTGAAGGCGCCGAAGAGGGCGCAGGAGAAAAGGGCTAGTTGGAGCATCGTCGCCGCGCAGCGGAATCCCGGCCACTGGCTCCCGATCGATCGGGTGGCGTGGACGGTCGCGCCGGTGTGAGCCGCGCGATGGTGCTTGGCCCCTACCTCAAGACAAGCGCCGCCCAGAACCGCCATTTTCTTCGCTCACCCGAGGCCAGGCTTGAGGAGGCGACAGGTCTGTCGCTGGCCATCGATCTCGATGTCGTGGAAACCGGCATCGTGATGCTGAACGAGATCCGCCCGGCAACCTTTCTCGGCAAGGGCAAGGTCGAGGAACTGGCCGGACTTATCAAGGCGCGCGAGGTGGAACTCGTGGTCATGGATTGCGCACTGTCGCCGGTCCAGCAGCGTAATCTCGAGAAAGCATGGTCCGCGAAGGTTCTCGATCGCACCGGCCTGATCCTCGAAATCTTCGGCAAGCGCGCGCAGACGAAGGAGGGCGTGCTGCAGGTCGAACTGGCGCATCTGACCTATCAGAAGAGCCGCCTCGTCCGCTCATGGACCCATCTGGAGCGCCAGCGCGGCGGCTTCGGCTTCCTGGGCGGGCCGGGCGAAACACAGATAGAGGCGGACCGCCGGATGATCGAGGAGCGCATTGCGCGGATCGAATCCGAACTGGAAAAGGTCAAGAAGCGCCGCGCCTTGCATCGCGAGAGCCGCCGCCGGGTGCCGTATCCGATCGTCGCCCTGGTCGGTTACACCAACGCCGGTAAATCGACGCTGTTCAACCGGATGACCCGCGCCACCGTCCTTGAAGCCGATATGCTGTTCGCGACCCTCGATCCGACATTGCGCGCGATCGAATTGCCGCACGGCGCCAAGGTCATCCTGTCCGATACGGTCGGGTTCATTTCCGAACTGCCCACGATGCTGGTCGCCGCCTTCCGCGCAACGCTGGAGGAGGTGGTGGAAGCGGATGTGATCCTGCATGTCCGTGACGTCTCGCACGAGGATTCCGAAGCGCAATTGCAGGATGTCCAGCAAGTCCTGAAAGATCTCGGCATCGACGAGCGGCGCCGCGATCGCGTGATCGAAGTCTGGAACAAGATCGATCGCCTTTCCGAACAGGATCGCGACCGGCTGCTCAATGCCGCCGCGCGCCATGAGCCGGACCGCCAGCCTTTGCTGGTGTCGGCCTTGACGGGAGAGGGCATCGAGATGCTGCTGGCGGCCATCGAACAGCGGCTGGCCGAAACCCGTATCGAATTGTCATTCGTTCTGGACGGGAGCGACGGCGCGGGCCTGTCCTGGCTTCACCGCAACACGGAGGTCATCGATCGTCAGGATCGCCCGGATGGCAAGGTCGCGATCGTGGTGCGCGCAGACCCGGCGCGTGCCGCTCAGTTGCGCGCGCGTTTCGATACGGCGGCGCTGGCGTCCTGAGATCCGCCTTCCTCGGCCTTGGCTGCCGTCCAGAGCGCATCCATTTCGGCAAGCGTCGCCTGTGCGGGTGATTTTCCGGCCTTCGCCAACGCAGACTCGATGGCAGCGAAGCGGCGCTCGAATTTCCGGTTGGTGCTGCGCAATGCATCCTCCGGATCGATGTCGAGATGCCGCGCGAGGTTGACGGCGGCGAACATCAGATCTCCGATCTCGCCGGCCACGGCTTCGTTGTCACCGGCCTCCAGCGCAACTTCCACCTCGGCAATCTCTTCCTTGATCTTCGACAGCACGGCCTTCGGGTCGTTCCAGTCGAAGCCGACCCTGGATGCCTTCTGTTGCAGCTTCAGAGCGCGCGTGCTGGCCGGCAGGGCGACCGGAATGCCGGAGAGGGCGCCCGCCTCGCCATCCGCATCCTTATGACTCTCACCGCGCCTTGCTTGGCGCGCGGCCTTCTCTTCCTGCTTGATCCTGTCCCACAAGCCCTTGACCTCGTCCGGCGTCAGTTGGGTGACGTCGCCGAAGACATGCGGATGTCTGCGGATCAGCTTCTCCGTGATCGCCAGCACCACATCACCGAAATCGAATGCCGACTGCTCCTGCGCCATGCGCGCGTGAAACGCGACCTGTAGAAGAAGATCGCCGAGTTCTTCCTTTAGGTCCTCCAGATCGCCGCGCGCAATCGCGTCGGCCACCTCATAGGCTTCCTCGATCGTATAGGGCGCGATGGACGCGAAGTCCTGCTTCAGGTCCCAGGGGCAACCTGTGCCGCGCGTGCGCAACGCCGCCATGATGGCGATCAGGGTGTTCAGGTCGCGGGAGGGCTTCAAAGGGCACACGGCGTGAGAGAGACGGCGCGCCTGTGTAGCACGGGATCGCGCTTCGTCAGCCGGCATGGATGAATCGCATAAGACATATTATGGAATATATCTACAGGGCTGTATTCGACGGCCCAGCGCCGGAAAACTCCGCAATCCGCCTTCGCCGGATCGCCATCCGCCACATAACTCTGACAACAATAGCAAATGCTTATGCGGCATTCCTGATAGCCACTCGAAGCCTCTTCAGATCGTGATGCGCATCCCGTCGAAGCCCGGCCGCACATGCCCCGGCAATGCGTTGCTGAGTGCGTCATAGTCGAGATCGGTGTGCATGTTGGTGAGCACGGCGCGCCGCGGTGCCAGCCGCTCGATCCAGTGCAGCGCGTCCGACAGCGAGAAATGGCTGGGATGCGGAGTATGCCTCAAGGCATCGACAATCCACAGATCCAGCCCTTCAAAGGCCGTCAGGCTTTCTTCCGGCAGGCTAACCAGATCGGCTGAATAGCCGATGCCGTCGAACCGGAAGCCCAGCGACGGTATATCGCCATGGTCCTGCAGAACCGGCAAAGCCGTGATCGGACCGCCGGCGCCATCGATGGTCACCGGGTGGCCCGGCACGATCCTGTGTTCGGTCAGGATCGGCGGATATTCGCTGCCGGGCGGCGTCATGAAGCAATAGCCGAACCGCGCATGCATGGCGCGCGAGGTCGGCTCATCGAGATAGACGTCGATGCGGCGGCGATGCTTGATAAACAGCCCGCGCAGGTCGTCGATGCCGTGCGTATGGTCGGCATGCTCATGCGTGAACAGGACCGCGTCGAGCTTGGTCACGTTGGAGTCCAGAAGCTGTTCGCGCAGGTCCGGCGAGGTATCGACCAGAACGCTGGTGGTGCCATCCGGGCCGTCGCGCTCGACAAGGATCGAGCATCGCCGTCGCCGGTTCTTGGGATTGTCCGGATTGCACGCGCCCCAGCCCAGCGCAGGGCGCGGCACACCGCCGGACGAACCGCAGCCGAGAATGGTGACGGTCAGAGTCGTGCAACAGCCGGCATTTTGCGCGGCACTTTGTGAAACAGCTTGAAGAAATTCTCGGTGGTCTGCGCCGCGATTTCGGCCTCGGAGATGCCGCGGACTTCCCCCAGAACCCTCGCAGTCTCAACCACATAGGCCGGTTCGTTACGCTTGCCCCGGAACTTGCCGGGCGCCAGATAAGGCGCGTCGGTCTCGACCAGAATCCGGTCGGCCGGCAACTCAGCGGCAATATCGCGCAAAGCCTGCGAATTTTTGAAGGTCAGAATCCCGGTGAAGGATATCGACAGACCGAGCGCAATCGCGCGCATCGCCAGGTCCTGGCCGCCGGTGAAGCAATGCAGGACAGCAGGGAAGGCCCCCTTCCCCGTTTCCTCCTCCAGGATTCTCGCCATGTCGTCGTCGGCCTCGCGTGAATGGATCACCAGCGGAAGGCCGGTCTCGCGGGCGGCGGCAACATGCGCACGGAAACCTTGCTCCTGTGCCGCGCGCGGGCTTTTGTCGTAGAAATAATCGAGGCCGGCTTCGCCAATCGCCACGACCTTGGGATGCGTGCTGGCCTCAACAAGATCGGCCGTCGTGATGTCGAGTTCCTCATGCGCATTATGCGGATGCGTGCCGACCGAGCAGAACACATCGTCGAAGCGGTCCGCGATCGACAAAAGCCGGGGCAGCTGACGGACCCGTGTCGAGATGGTGACCAGACGGCCGATGCCCGCGTCGCGGGCGCGGGCAACGATTCCGTCGAGGTCATCGGCGAAGTCCGGGAAATCGAGATGGCAATGGCTGTCAACCAGCATGACTGTCAGGAGCTCTTTCGGGATGGGCGCGGGCAAGCGCCGAGATCGCATCGGCGTCTATATATTCTGCCTGCAAGTCGTGCATATAGGGCGTCCGCTGACCTTTGACCCTTAGAGTCATCACACCCGCTTCCGGGGCGGCGACTTCCACGATTGATGGGATGGCGATCTGCCGCTCGCGCTTGCCGAACAGGCCAAGTGTGGTCAGGTCAAGCCGTTCGCCATCGCGGATCATGCGGATCACATAGACATTGCCGTAAAAATGCAGGGCCACCAGCGGCAATATTCCTACAATGCCGACGATCACCACCACGCCCATCCGCGTGCCGCCGCTGCGCAGCACATTCGCCCAGTAGAACCAGCCCAGCGACCAGACGATCGCCGCAAGGATGGTGAAACGCGCCCGGTTCGCACGGCGGCGATTTTCAAACAGAACCGTCATCTTTCAAACAGAACCGTCATCGCAAATCCTGCCAGACTTCATGCTTTGGCGATTTCGGGTTCCACATAGCGCGGAAAGACGGCGGCCGGTGCCGGCAACGTCGCACCGTCTGCCAGTCGCCCGGCCTTGCCAAGTTGCGCGAAATCGCGCTTCTCCGCCGGCACGCCGAGCAGATCGAGCAGCCTGGCGGCAGAATCCGGCATGAAGGGCTGCGCGAGAACCGCGATCTGCCGGACCACCTCGGCCGTCACATAGAGCACGGTGGCCTGGCGGGCCGGATCGGTTTTCGCAAGTGCCCAGGGCGCCTCGCCAGCGAAATAGCGATTGGCATCCGCCACCACGCTCCAGACATGGCTGAGCACGAGATGAAGCTGCTGCGTCTTCATGGCCTCGCGCGCGGAATCGAGCATCGCATCGGCAGCTGCAAGGATGGCGGCGTCGTTGTCCGAGAAAACGCCGGGCTGCGGCAGCACGCCACCGAGCTGCTTCGCAATCATCGACAGCGAGCGCTGTGCAAGATTGCCGAGGTCGTTGGCCAGCTCGGCGTTGATGCGATTGACGATGGCTTCGTGGCTGTAATTGCCATCCTGACCGAACGGGATTTCGCGCAGCAAAAAGTAACGCAACTGATCGACGCCATAGGCGTCAGCCAGATCGAACGGATCGATGACATTGCCAACCGATTTGGAAATCTTCTCACCGCGATTGAAGAGAAAGCCGTGGCTGAAAATCCGCCGTGGCACGGCAATGCCGGCCGACATCAGGAAGGCCGGCCAATACACGGCGTGAAAGCGCACGATATCTTTGCCGATCACATGCAGGTCGGCCGGCCAATAGCGCTTGAACATGTCGCTATCGGTGTCGGGATAGCCGACCGCGGTGATGTAATTGGTCAGCGCGTCGACCCACACATACATGATGTGCTTGTCATTGCCGGGCACCCGGATGCCCCAGTCGAAAGTGGTGCGGGAAATCGACAGGTCCTGCAGGCCGCCGCGCACAAAACTGGCGACCTCGTTCAGCCGCTCCCTCGGCAGAACGAAATCCGGCTGCTTCGCG
>JAEVZN010000258.1 GCA_023392205.1 Pseudomonadota bacterium | reverse complement strand
ACTTGGCGGTGGCCTCTGTCGAGCCGCCCACGACTTCAGCGGAGAGGTTCTTCAGCCGGTCGACGATCTGCGGATCGCGCAACGCCTCGTTGATGTCGGCGTTGATTTTTTCCACGATGGCCTTCGGCGTGCCGGGCGGCGCGACGACCGCATACCAGGCAATCGATTCAAAGCCCGGCAGCGTTTCGGCGATGGTCGGCACATCCGGCAGCGAAGCCATGCGCTTGGGCGAGGCGACCGCGAGCAGCCGCAGCTTGCCGGCCTGCACGAGCGGCAGCGAGACGCCGAGATTGTCGCACATGAAATGCACATCGCCGGCGACGAGCCCGTTCAGGGCCGGCGCCGTGCCGCGATAGGGAATGTGCTGCACCTGTACCCCGGCCATCATCTGCAGCATTTCCGATGTCAGATGCGAGGTGGTGCCGTTGCCCTGCGTGGCCGATGTCACGCGGCCCGGATTGGCTTTCAGGTGTGCAATGAATTCCTCGACAGTCTTCGCGGCGATCTTGTCGGGATTGACCATGATCCCGTTCGGAACCTGCGCCATCACGATGATCGGCTCGAATTTGGCCGCATCGAATTTCAGGTTGGGATAGAGGTTCTGGTTGATGACCAGCGGCGGCGGCGGCGCGGAAAGCAGCGTGTAGCCGTCCGGCTCGGCGCGGAACGCCATGTCGGCGCCGATATTCCCGGCCGCACCGGTCGGGTTTTCGATGACGACCGGCTGGCCCCATTTTTTCGACAGCCAGTCGGCGACAAGGCGCGGAACCGCATCGGCAGAGCCACCGGGCGGGAAGGGCACGATGATCTTCACGGGCCGGTTCGGAAAGTCCTGCGCAAATGCGAGGTTGCCGGTGAGGGCGCTCCCGATGGCGATTGCAAAGGCCAACGTCAATACACGTGTGACTTGTGGCCACTTGCGGCTGCGGCAAGGTAACGGCATGCCAAACCTCCCTGTTCACGTTTTTTGTGGTGGAACGGACACTAGCTTGAACGCGCGACGATTCCGAAGCATTTTCTGATCCGTCAATGACGCAGGGCCGAAGGTTCCGGCGATTGCAGCGAGGTGTGCAGATGGTGAAAAGCAATCCGGCAGATGCGGGCAGCGCATCTGCGCTCAGCGTGGCCATTGTCGGCGGCGGCATCGGCGGATTGTTTGCTGCGCGCGCATTGCTGTCACACGGCATTCGCGTGCAGGTGTTCGAGCAGGCGCCCGAACTCGGCGAGATCGGCGCGGGTGTGTTCATCACACCGAACAGCGTGCGGCAGATGCAGCGCGTGGGACTTGGCGCCGAGGTCGATCGCTATGGCGCGAAGGTCGGCGCGAATTCGCATTATTATCGTGAGGACGGCACGCCCATCGCGCCGGTTCAGGTCACCGATTCATCGGGCTGGAACGCGACCTATGGCATGCATCGCGCCGATTTCATCACCTTCCTGTCGCAGTCGCTGCCCGAAGGCGTGGTGAAGACCGGACACAAATGCACGGCCTTCGAACAGGATGACGAGAAGGCGGTTGTGCATTTCGCCAATGGCGCGCAAGCGAGCGCGGACATTGTGGTCGGTGCCGATGGCATTCATTCCGATCTGCGCCCGCACGTCTTTCCGCCGTCGCATCCGGTCTTCTCGCATACCGTGGCTTATCGCGGCATCGTCCCGCATGCGAAGGTGCCGGACTGGCCGGTCGATGCCTGGCAGATGTGGCTCGGCAAGGGAAAGCACTTCCTGGTCTTTCCGGTACGTGCAGGCACACTCGTCAACTATGTCGGCTTCGTTCCGGCCGATCGCGAGATGACCGAATCCTGGTCGGCCAAGGGCGATCCGGACGCCTTGCGGGCGGATTTCGCCGGATGGGATCCGCGCATCGAGGGATTGCTGCGCGAGGTCGAAACCACCTTCCGATGGGCGCTCTATGACCGTGAGCCGCTGCCGGTCTGGACCAAGGGCCGGCTCACATTGCTGGGCGATGCAGCGCATCCGATGCTGCCGCATCTCGGGCAGGGTGCGAACCAGTCGATCGAGGACGGCATGGCTTTGGCCACCATTCTCGCAAAGTCCGACCGTGCCAATGCGCCTTCGGCGCTGATCGCCTATGAGAAGCTGCGCCGCGAGCGCGTCGCCGGCGTCCAGCGTGGCGCGCGCGAGAACGGTCTGCGCTACGATACGATGCATGGCGATGTCGCCCGCCGCGATGCGGAGATCATCGCCCATGCCTCGTTCCGCAAGCGCCTCTACGACCACGATGTGGTTCCGGAAGCGCAGGAGGCCGCGCTTAGGCTAGCGTCGTAGGTCCTAGCCGGGGCCGCTTTCGAGCCCGTCTTCGGGAATTGCCCATTGCCGGCGTAGCGCGCGCAAGGGCGTTTCCACATGGTGCCAGAAATCCCAGTCCGGCGCGAAGGTGTCGACGGTCGCGGTCTTGCCGCCGGCATAGGCGCGCCAGAATTCCTGCGGGTCGAGCGTGCCGGACGCGTCCTTCGCCACCGGATTGATCTGGATGCCAAGCTGCCAGGAAAAGATCACCGGCAGGATATGTCCGGCCATTGGAAATCGGGGATGCATCCCGGCGGTGAAGGTCGACACCAGAAGCTCGCCGCGCGGAGTCGTGTTGTAGCCGGACAGGACATGCGCGCTGTCATGCGGCAGCGAGAAGCCGGCATTCAGCGCCGCCTTCTCACCGGGAAACGCGTAATCGTTATTCCGGAAATGCGCGTAGAAGGCATGTCCGAATGTCTCCGGCGGTAACGCCGCCAGCGCATCGAAGCGGGCGGCCAGTGCCGGGTCGGGTTCATCGTCGTAGGGCAGGAGCCATTTCGTTTCGTCGGGATTGGCATCGGCCACGGCGCGACCTGCAATGCTCTCCATATTGGCGCGGGTCATGTCGGCCAGGGCCTGCTGCACATGACCCTGTGCTGCGTCGGCGATCACCTCTACATAGCGGGCGTGAATGCCGAGCGCGTTCGCATAGCGGATCACGGTTGCGATCTTGCCCTTGTCGAGCTTGCCGTCCACGAACGCCATGATGGTCAGAAACTTCAATGCGTTCTCGCGCAATTCCTGCGCGGTGACGGCCGCGGACAGTGCGTCGGGCGACACGGCAGCTAGCTGCGTCGCATCGTCGTCGCTGCGTCCGAACATGTAGCGGGCCGCAGCAGCAAGCGCGCGCCGGTCATTGTCGGTCGGCGGCGTTCCGGTCTCCGCGACGGCGTACATTGCTCCGAGGATCGCGCCGGTCTGTTGCGGGGTCGCATTCGCGACAAAGGGATTGACGCCATCGATCAGTAGCATTGCGGCCTCCGCCGTGCGCCGCCTTGCGATGCGGCCATGCATGATGGCGTGCATGATGCCAGTCCGTCCGCTTCGTGCCAGCGGATTGTCGTGGCGTGGTGGACCCTTCGCTAAAATTCGACGTCGAGTTCTTCGACCTCGTCCGGCTCGGTCTTTGCCGCCGCGATCCATTCCTGCATCAGCGGCATGGCCATGATGGTTTTCACATAGGCCGCGCAGACCGGATCGAGCTTCACATCATAGGTGACAAAGCGCGCGCAGACCGGCGCATACATCGCGTCCGCCATGCTCGGTACGTCGCCGAACAGATAAGGCCCGCCATAGCTGGCGAGACATTCCTTCCAGATTTCGACAATGCGGTCGATATCGGCCTGGGCACCGGCCCAGACCTTGAAGCCCGGATAATGCGCCTTCAGGTTCATCGGCAGTGCCGAGCGCAGGTTGGCGAAGCCCGAATGCATCTCGCCGGAAATCGAGCGGCAATGCGCGCGCGCGACCCGCTCGCGCGGCAGCAGGCCGGCATCGGGATTGAGTTCGTTGAGATAGCCTCCGATTGCCAGCGTATCCCACACCCGCAGGCCGTCATGGGTCAGGCAGGGCACCAGAAAGGACGGCGAGAGCAGCAGCAATTCGGCGCGCACCGAGGGGTCGTCGCTCGCCGCCATCACCGGCTCGAACTCGATCCCGGCGAACTTGCACAACAGCCAGCCGCGCAGCGACCAGGACCCGTAATTGCGGCTGCTGATGGATAACGTGGCGTGCGCCATTCCTGAAATCCCCGCTGCGGGCCAGCCGCCCGCCGATATCCACCCGGTCTGCAAATTATCTCGCAGTGCGCAGAAAAATACACTAATCTTTTGCACTGCAACAGGGAATGGGGTTCTCCGGGGGATGCTCTATCAGGCATATCAGGCGAGTACCGACTTCATCCTGCCGGTACGCGCCATGGCAAGCATGGCGTTGTCCGCCCATCATGCCTTGCCGCATCTGTCCAGTCCGGCCCTGCGCAATCTCACCGCCGCCTATGACCTGATTTCGCGGGCGCGTCTCACCCATACGCGGCCCGATTACGGCATCCGCCATGTGATGGTCGGAAACCGCCAGGTCGAGGTGACGGAAGAGGCGGTGCATGTCACCCCGTTCGGCACCCTGTTGCGCTTCCGCAAGGAGATGGACCCGGAAATCGAGGTGGCGCAGCCGCGCGTCCTGCTGGTGGCGCCGCTCTCGGGGCATTTCGCGACACTCCTGCGCGGCACCGTCCGGACCATGCTGCCCGAACACGACGTCTATATCACCGACTGGCACAATGCCCGCGACGTGCCGCTATCGGACGGGCGGTTCGGCTTCGACGATTACGTCACGCATCTGATCGACTTTCTGACGGCGATGGGGCCGGGCGCGCATATCATCGCCGTGTGCCAGCCCTGCGTGGCGGCTTTGGTCGCGGCCGCCGTGATGGCGAAGGACGATCATCCCGCGCAGCCGCGCTCGATGACGCTCATGGCCGGACCGATCGACACACGCGTCAACCCGACCAAGGTCAACGATCTTGCCAAGAGCAAATCGATCTCCTGGTTCGAGAAGAATCTGATCGCGCGCGTGCCGTTCCGCTATGACGGGGCCTTCCGCAAGGTCTATCCGGGATTCGTGCAATTGACGGCCTTCATGGCCATGAATATCGACCGCCACACCAAGGCGCATCGCGATCTTTACGACAATCTGGTCAGGGGCGAGATCGAGAAGGCGCAGGTCACCAAGGATTTCTACGACGAATATTTTGCGGTGCTGGACCTCACCGCGGAATTCTATCTGGAGACGGTGCGGATCGTATTTCAAACGCACGATCTGCCACTTGGCGAATTGCAATATGATGGCCGCAAGGTCGATCCGGCAGCGATCAGGAAGACGATGCTGCTGACGGTGGAAGGCGAACGCGACGACATCTGCGCGGTCGGACAGACATTGGCCGCGCACGACCTGTGCACGTCGCTGAAGCTCTATCGCAAGCGCCATCACATGCAGCCCGGCGTGGGGCATTACGGCGTGTTCAGCGGGCGCAAATGGGAGACGCAAATCTATCCGCTGGTCCGCAATCTCATTCTCGCGGCCGACTGACAGGACACCGGCGAGGGCACGCCAATGTCCAGTGCGGCATAAATATCTCTGTGGATTGCATCAAAATTAATTCTGTATAAAGAGATTTACAGCAATCCTGTCGGCGATTGCAGACAGGTGAACGACATGAAAACTCGAGCAATTCAGGCAGATCCTTTCACGATTTCTCAATCCTGATCCGGATTTTTGCGGTGCGCATGAAAACAGGCGCGCGCCACAGGCCGAGCGGGCCAGGGCCTTCTCAACTTGTCAATGAATACCGTTCAAATGTTGGGGTCGATGGCCGGACGGGGTCCGGTGTCCCGCTGGATGGCTTGCAAGCCGCAAGGATATGACATGACCGCAACATTCTCCGCCGCATCCGCTCCAATGACCGGCGCCGCCGACGGAAAGGCCGGACAGACCGAAATCGTCAGCTTCGCCATCGGCGAGGAGCAATACGGCGTGGACATCATGGCGGTGCGCGAGATCAAGGGCTGGACCGAGATCACGCATCTGCCACGGCAACCTGACTATGTGCGCGGCGTGCTCAACCTGCGCGGCGTGATGGTGCCGATCATCGATCTGCGCAGCCGGTTCGGACAGGGCCTGACCGAAGCGACGGCGTTGCATATCGTCATCATCGTACAGACCGGCGGACAGCAGGTCGGTTTGCTGGCCGATCGCGTGCTGGATATCGTCGCCTTCGAACGTGCGCAGGTGCGCCCGGTGCCGAAGGTCGTGCAGTCCGATCTCATCAACTTCCTGTCCGGCTTGATCACCTGCGACAGCGGGATGATTGCGCTGATCGATATCGACCATCTGCTGGATCCCAAGGAGACGGTCGCAGCGGCCGCATAAGCGGCTGCCTTTGAAATAATTTCCGAGAGACATCTGGAGTACGTAATGCCGTGGTTCAAGTCCAATACGGCCGCTGCCGGCGGCCGTACCCTCAGCAATGCCGGTATGGCTGCACAGGTTGCCGCCATCGACCGCTCGCAGGCCGTAATCGAATTCACGCCGGACGGGAAGATCGTCCATGCCAATGCCAATTTCCTCTCCGCGATCGGATACTCGCTGGACGAGATCAAGGGGCAGCATCACGGCATGTTCGTCGACCCGGCCTTTCGTCAGAGCATCGAGTACCGGCAATTCTGGGACAAGCTGGCGCGCGGGGAGTTCGACACCGGCCGCTACAAGCGTCTGGCCAAGGGCGGACGCGAGATCTGGATTCAGGCGAGCTACAATCCGGTATTCGACCGTGCAGGCAAGGTGACCGGGGTCATCAAGTTCGCAACCGATGTCACGCAGGACACGCTGCGCAACGCGAATTTCGAGGGCCAGCTTGCGGCGATTCACAAGGCGCAGGCGGTAATCGAGTTCGAACTGGACGGCACCATCCTCACCGCCAATGACAACTTCCTTGCCGCGGTAGGATATTCGCTGGCCGACGTGAAGGGCCGCCACCACCGCATCTTCGTCGAAGAGGCCTATGCCAAGAGCCCCGATTACAAGGCCTTCTGGGACAAGCTTGCGCGGGGCGAGTTCGACGCGGGGCAATACAGGCGGATCGGCAAGGGCGGCAAGGAAGTCTGGATCCAGGCGAGCTACAATCCGATCCTGGATGCGTCCGGAAAGCCGTTCAAGGTTGTGAAATTCGCCTCCGACATCACGGCGATGCGGACCGCTGTGGAGCAGACCCGCGAGGCGGTGACCGCTGCAAAGAACAACGATCTTACCCATCGCATTCCGATGCAGGGAAAGACGGGCGAACTTGCCATCCTGTGCGGCGGCGTCAATGACCTGCTGGACAGCGTGGCGTCGGTCATGAACGAAATCCGCGATGCCTCGCGCGAAGTGGCGAGCGCGGCGTCGGAAATCTCGCAGGCGACCACAGACATGTCGCAGCGGACCGAGCAGCAGGCGGCGAGTCTAGAAGAAACCGCATCCTCGATGGAAGAGATCGCGGCTACGGTAAAGAAGAATGCCGAAAATGCACACCATGCCAACGACCTGACGCGCGGCACACGCGATGTCGCCGATCGCGGCGGCGAAGTGGTGTCGCAGGCTGTTTCGGCGATGGCGAGGATCGAGCAATCGTCCCGCAAGATTTCCGACATCATCTCGGTGATCGACGAGATCGCACGGCAGACCAATTTGCTGGCGCTGAACGCGGCGGTGGAAGCAGCACGCGCCGGCGAGGCGGGCCGCGGTTTTGCGGTCGTGGCGTCGGAAGTGCGCAGCCTTGCGCAGCGGTCTTCGCAGGCCGCCAAGGACATCAAGGAACTGATCACGAATTCATCGGGGCAGGTGCAGGATGGCGTGCAACTCGTTAACCGGGCCGGCACGTCGCTGAAGGAGATCCTGGAATCCATCCAGGCGGTGGCCGATATCGTTGCGGACATCGCAACCGCCAGCAACGAGCAGGCGACGGGAATCGATCAGGTCAACAGGGCGCTCACCCAGATGGATGAGGTGACACAGCAGAATTCGGCCATGGTCGAAGAGAACGCGGCGTCCGCCCGCACGCTGGAACAGCAGGCGGCGGCGATGAACGAGCGGGTTGCCGCCTTCCGTCTGCCGCAGGCCGGCGATAATCGTGCCGCCGCGGTCCGTTCCGGCAGCGCGTTCGTAACGCCCGTGCAAAATCGCGCGGCGCCGGAGATCCGCAAGCCCGTCTTGCGCGGCAATGCCCGTCAGATGCAGTCGGCACTGGCCAATGCCGTCGCCAGGGACGACTGGGCGGAGTTCTGATCCCGCCTCGCTCAGAGTGCTGGCTGCTGCTGTCCGGTGAGAAACTCCGCCAGCAGCACGCCCGTCTCGCGGATATGCTGATCGAGCAGGGCGGCCGCCGCTTCGGCATTGCGCATTTCGCAGGCCGACAGGATCGCACGATGTTCGCGTTCGGCACGGCCGCGGTAATTGGCATTGCTGATGAGGATGCGGACGTAGCGGTCGGTCGGATTGGAAACCTGACGGATCATGTCGAGCAGCCGCTTGCGCCGTGCCGAGGCATAGAGCGCGGTGTGAAAGTCCCAGTTGAGGTCGCTCCAGCGATCCAGCGCCGTTGCCCTCTCAGCCTGATCGAGGATTTCGGCGGCGCGTTCAATATCGGCATCGGTCATGTGAGGCATGGCCACGCGGATCGCCTGGCATTCCAGCACGGCGCGGATTTCCAGAATTTCCGCCGCCTCCTGCGGCTGCAGGCCGGCGACCGTGAAGCCGCGATTGGGCTGTAGCGTTACGAGGCCTTCCGCCACCAGTTGCAGCAGCGCTTCGCGTAGCGGAATCTTGCTGACGCCATAGCGCGCGGCGATCTCATCCTGTCGCAGCGGCAGACCCGGTTCGAGCCCGCTGCGCAGGATGTCGTGACGCAGGCGCGTCAGCAGACTGGCCGGCCGCTCGCGGCCATCGGCTGCGGCAGGGATCGGTCCGGCAGGGTCTGCCTGCATCTTGGGCGATGTGCCGCGTGAAGGGGCGCGGGCAGCCATGTCGCGCGGCATGGTTATTCTCCGAACGCTCTGTAATCGTATAATTTATGCCATGAGCCGGGTCCACTTCAGAATGGCCGAGGCTGCATTCCTCCAATAAGTTCAATGCGAACGATGCATTGCTCTGCTGTTCGCGGGGCGGGTCGCGTAGCAGCGGGAGAAATAGTATACGAAACTGGCATGACCTGTGCACAGCAGGCTTGG
>JAEVZN010000218.1 GCA_023392205.1 Pseudomonadota bacterium | reverse complement strand
CGCCGGCCCGGCGGGCCCGCAAAACGGAAGCGCTGATGCGCATTGTCGGCGGGAGGTTTCGCGGCCGCACGCTGGCCGGCCCGGCATCGCAAGCGATCCGGCCGACCTCCGACCGGCTGCGCGAAACCATCTTCAACATCCTCATGCATGCCTATGGCGATCCGGTCACCGGCGCGCGGGTGCTCGACCTGTTTGCCGGCACCGGCGCGCTCGGCCTTGAGGCGCTGTCGCGTGGCGCTGCCTTTGCGCAATTCGTCGATGATGGCGCGGAGGCGCGCGCGCTGATCCGGGAGAATGTCGAGACACTGGGCGTCGCCGGCATCTCGCGCATCTTCCGGCGCGATGCAGCGAAACTCGGTCCGGTGCATCCTGTCCAGCCATTCTCGCTGGTCTTCGCCGATCCGCCCTACGGCAAGGGACTGGCGGAAGTGTCGCTCGTGTCTGCAAGAGCCGGCGACTGGATCACCAGCGACGCCCTGATCGTGGTCGAGGAGGAAAAGGCCGCATTCGTCACGCCCGAAGGCTTCGAAGAGATCGAGCGGCGCGCCTATGACACGACCGAGATCGTGTTTGTGCGACCAGCGTAACGCTGTCGCCTTCGCGGGGACGACCGGCCCGAACGCATCGATCTCTATCTCCGCCCGAACAACCTTTCGATATCCGCGAGCGACAGCGCCACATAGGTCGGCCGCCCGTGATTGCATTGACCTGAATTAGGTGTCGCTTCCATCTCCCGCAGCAGCGCATTCATCTCGTCGACCTTCAACCTGCGCCCGGCCCGCACTGATCCATGGCAAGCCATCGTCGCCGCCACATGCAGCAGGCGGCGTTCGAGCGGCAATTGATCGTCCCATTCCGCCATGTGTTCGGCAAGATCGCGAACGAGCGCAGCCGCATCGACCTCGCCCAGCAAGGCCGGCGTTTCCCGCACCGCCACCGCGCCCGGTCCGAAGCTGTCCAGCACCAAACCGAAACGCGCCAGTTCATCGGCGCGCTCGGTGAGCCGCATCACATCGGTCTCATCCAGTTCGACGATATCGGGGATGAGCAGGATCTGCCGCGCAACGCCCTGCGCGGCGATGTCCGCCTTCAGCCGCTCATAGACCAGACGCTCATGCGCGGCATGCTGGTCGACAATCAGAAGGCCCTCGCGGGTCTGCGAAACGATATAGGTTTCATGCAATTGTGTGCGCGCCGCGCCGAGCGGACGCTCGAGCGCATCGGCCGCAGGCTCCACATTGTCGGCCCGCGCAGAGGTGACCTGCGCACCGACATCGAATGCCGCCTGCGCAGTTTCGGCCAAACCGGACGCATTCATATCAAACGCGGTGTTTCCGGCGACGGGATAGGCCGGCGAGTTGCGCCAGTCCCATCCTCCGCGCTGCGACGCGGTCCCGCGAAAGGCAGCCAGCGTCGCCGCCCCTCCGGTCGTCGCTGCGCGGCCGCCCTCGCGCAATAACGCCTCGCGCAATGCGCCGATCATAGTGCTGCGCACCAGTCCGCTATCGCGAAAGCGCACCTCGGTCTTGGCCGGATGCACATTGACATCGACCTCGCGCGGATCGATGGACACGAACAACGCCACCACCGGATGGCGGCCGCGCGGCATATAATCCGCATAGGCTGCATGCACGGCCCCGATCAGGATCTTGTCGCGCACAGGACGGTCGTTGACGAACAGGTATTGTCCGAGCGAATGGGCGCGCGAATAGGTCGGCAAAGCGGCAAATCCGTCGACCCGCATGTGATCGCGGCCGGCGGAAATCTCGACGGCATTGCTGCGAAAATCCGCGCCGAGAATATCGCCCAGCCGCGCGAGCCGTCCGGCCGGGCCGGGCAGCGCCGCCGGCCAGGTCAGATGCGCGCGCTCTTCGCCTGCCAGCACGAAGGTCACGTCGGGCCGGCTCATGGCGAGGCGGCGCACCACTTCGCGCAGGGCCTCGCCTTCGGCGCGTTCGCTTTTCATGAATTTCAGCCGCGCCGGCGTGGCGTAGAACAGGTCGCGCACATCGATACGCGTGCCGGCATTCAGCGCGGCGGGAACCGGATCGGATTTCGCACCCGCCTCCACACTGAGCGCCCAGGCATGCGGCTCACTGTCATGCCGCGTGACGATGGACAGCCGCGCCACCGCGCCGATCGACGGCAGCGCTTCGCCGCGAAAGCCGAGCGTTGCGATCGACATCAGGTCGTCGCTCTCGGACAGCTTCGACGTCGCATGCCGTTCTACCGACAAAGCGAGATCGTCCCGTGTCATGCCGGAACCGTCGTCGCTGACGCGGATGAGCCGCCGCCCGCCACCATCGGTAACGATCTCGACACGCGTGGCGCCGGCATCGAGCGCGTTCTCGACGAGTTCCTTGACCACGCTGGCGGGGCGCTCGACCACCTCACCGGCGGCAATGCGGTTGACCAGCTTTTCGGACAATTGGCGCACAGGCATGGGCGGAGTTTACAGGATTCGGGAGAGGAGACAGGCGCATCCGCAACAGCGCAGGGGACAAGCGGAAGGCTCCGCCAGAAAGCAAGGCTCCGCCGCCCCAGTTGTTTGGACGGCGCGGGGGCGCCCGGGCGGCAAGAAGTGAGGGGAACGATGCGCCGAAAGACGCAGGGCATTCCTGTGTTTCGCCATCCGCCTCGTTGGCGCATGGCCGCCTCACGGCGCATCGTTCGCGGCGTTCTCCTTCCGGCATGGGGCCGCGCTTTGCTTCACGCATGTCCCGAAACATGGAACATGCCGGTCGGCCGGCTCCCGGCGGGGACCCCTAGAGCGGTTCATCGCTTGACTGAATCGGCGGGGATTCCGGATCAGCGGGATTTGTGATTCAAGA
>JAEVZN010000207.1 GCA_023392205.1 Pseudomonadota bacterium | reverse complement strand
AATGTCGACCTCGTCCTGGGTATTGTAGAGCCCGAACGATGCGCGGCAGGTCGCCGTCACGCCGATCCGGTTCAACAGCGGCATCACGCAATGCGTTCCCGCCCGCACCGCCACGCCGGAACGGTCGATGATGGTGGCGATGTCGTGCGGATGTGCGCCCTTGATTTCGAAGGACAGAACCGCGCCCTTCTCCCTCGCCTGCCCGATGATCTTCAGCGAATTGATCTCGCGCAGCCGGTCATGCGCATAGCGGATCAGATTGTCCTCATGCGCCTTGATGCGGTCCTTGCCGATGGAATTCACGTAATCGATGGCGGCGCCAAGCCCGATCGCCTGCACGATGGGTGGCGTGCCCGCCTCGAATTTATGCGGCGGGTCGCCATAGGTGACGCGATCCTCGAACACGTCGCGGATCATCTCGCCGCCGCCATTGAAGGGCGGCATCGCATCGAGATGCGCATATTTGCCCCACAGCACGCCGATGCCCGACGGCCCGTAGATCTTGTGGCCGGTGAAAACGTAGAAATCGCAGCCGATATCCTGCACGTCGACCGGCATATGCACGGCCGCCTGGCTGCCATCGACCAGCACCGGAATGCCGCGCGCATGCGCAAGTCGCACCACCTCCTTGACCGGGACGTACGTGCCGAGCGCATTCGACATCTGCGTGATCGCGACCATCTTGGTGCGCGGCGTCAGCAGCTTCTCGAATTCGTCGATGAGGAAATTGCCGTCCTCGTCGATCGGCGCCCATTTGATGACGGCGCCCTGCCGCTCGCGCAGGAAATGCCACGGCACGATGTTGGAATGGTGCTCCATGATCGAGAGCACGATCTCGTCGCCCTCCTTCAGCCGCTCGCGGCCGAAGGTATAGGCGACCAGGTTGATCGCCTCCGTCGCATTGCGGGTGAAGATCACCTCGTCCTTGCGCGGCGCATTGATGAATTTCGCCACCGTCTCGCGTGCGCCCTCATAGCCGTCGGTCGCGGCATTGGCGAGATAATGCAGCCCGCGATGCACATTGGCGTATTCGTGCGTATAGGCGTGCTGGATACGGTCGAGCACAGCTTTCGGCTTCTGCGCCGACGCCGCGTTATCGAGATAAACCAGCGGCTTGCCATAGACCTGCATCGAAAGCGCCGGAAAATCCTCGCGAATGCGGGCGACGTCATAGGAGCCGTTGGTCACTGCGGGATGCATGTCACTCGCCTCGTGTCCCGGACGCAGTACGGCACGAAGTGCTGTGCTGCAGATCCGGGACCCATTCAAACTCAGTTTCGTCGCCGGTCCCGGTTCTGCGCAGCGGCATCTCACGCCGCAGCGCGCCCGGGACACGCGCCAGAATCATTTGCGCGCCTTCAGCCAGTCGCGCGTGAGACCCATCAGCATGTCGCGCAGGTCTTCGCTCGCCACGGTCTCGACCGATTCGCCGATAAACGCCTCGATCATCAGCGCCTCGGCTTCCTTCAGCGGAATGCCACGCGCCCTCAGATAAAACAGAAGATCGTCGTCGAGCGCACCGACGGTCGCGCCGTGGCCGCAGACCACGTCATCGGCGAAGATCTCAAGCTCCGGCTTGGCATTGGCCTCGGCATTTTCCGACAGCAGCAGCGCATGCGCGGCCATTTTGGCGTCGGTCTTCTGCGCATCCGGGCGCACAACGATCTTGCCCTGGAAGACCGAGCGGCTCTCGCCGTCCAGTACCGACTTGAACAATTCGCGGCCGGTGCAATGCGGATGCGCATGATCCATCACCATGGTGGTGTCGGCATGCTGGCGGCCGCGCAGCAGCGTGGCGCCGCTCAGAGCGAGGTCGATCTCTTCCCCGGCGAGCGCCGTGAAGAGCTGATGCCGCGCCATCGCGCCACCGAAGGTCATGGCGAAGCTGTTCACCTTCGCCTTGTGGCCTGCATGCAGACCGAGCGTGGACAGCGACAGGGCCGCGTCGCCCGCCGCATTCAGGCGGACATGTGTCAGCGAGGCGCCATCGCCGACGTCGCATTCGATGAGCGTATTGCTCTGATAGGCAATGCCGTCCGGCCCCTGATGCGTCTCGATCAGGGTCGCCGAAGCGCCCTCTTCCAGCACCACAAGCACACGGCCGAAACTTGCCAGCGGCTGATGCGCCAATGTCCGGAAATCCAGATGCAGCGGTGCGGCGACCGCAACGCCCGCCGGCACATGCAGGATGGTGGTGTCATGCATGAAGGCAGTGTTCAGCGCCACGGCCGCATTCGCCGCATACAGGCGCTCTCGGTTGAGCGCCGCCACCACGCTGTCCGGCAGATCGTCACCGTCATTGCCGAGCCGGTACCAGACCGCGCCTTCAGGCCGCGCCGTCGAGAAGTCCTGGCCGTTCACGAACAGGAAACGGCAGGCATCGGGGAGCGCCAGCAGCGGCTTCGAGGCCTCCGCGGAATCAACCTGCGCGCGCTCGGGCAGATCGGCCAGCGGCGGCAGATCGCGCATGAAGGCGCGCAAGTCGGTGTATTTCCAGTCCTCCACCCGCCGCGTGGGCAATCCGTTCGCCTTCAGTATCTCGAAGGCGTCCTGACGGCGGCGCGCGATGACCGGACCGCCCCAATGCGAATGCCGGGCGGCAAAGTCGGCGAAGCGATGCAGGATCGCATCTTCCGCGGTAGAACGTATGAGCGTGAGTTCGGCCATGGAAACTTACGCCGCCTCGTCCTGGTATTGCGCGTAACCCTTGGCTTCCAGCTCCAAGGCCAATTCCTTGCCGCCTGTTCGCACAATGCGGCCCCTGGACAATACATGCACCACGTCCGGCACGATGTAATCGAGCAGGCGCTGATAGTG
>JAEVZN010000081.1 GCA_023392205.1 Pseudomonadota bacterium | reverse complement strand
GGGCATGAGCGAGAAAAAAGAAACGAAGGCGCGCAGCGCCAAATTCGGGATCGGCGAAGTGGTGAGACACCGGATATTCCCGTTCCGGGGCGTGATCTTCGATGTCGACCCGACCTTCGACAACACCGAGGAATGGTGGCTGTCGATCCCGGACGAGGTGCGGCCGCACAAGGATCAGCCATTTTATCACCTTTTCGCCGAGAACGAGGATTCGTCCTACATCGCCTACGTCTCGGAACAAAATCTACTCCCCGATTCCTCTCCGGAACCGGTCCAGCACCCGCAGATTCCGGATGTTTTCGTGCGCGACGAGTCCGGCAGCTACCGGCCGCGCGACATGACCGTGAACTGAGTTCGCCTGGGATCGCAGAATGAAAAAGGCGCGCCGGGGCGCGCCTTTTTCATGCGGGATATCAATCGCCAGTTACTGCGTCTTGCCCTGCTGTTCGAGCTTCATGCGCGCATCGTTGGCGCGCTTCTGCAACTCGTCCTGCAATTTCTTGTTCTTCGCCTCAAGCTCCTTGGGATCGGTCGGAGGGCCGTCATAGGCCTTGGCGAAATCGCCGAGCGGCAGCGAAAGGGTCATCACGTTCTGGGCCATATTGTAGGCCTGAACGTGCAGGTTCTGACCCTTCTTCAGCTTGGCGACGGTATCGGAGGTGGCCTCAAGCTGAGCGATACAGCCGCCATTGGCGCAGACCAGGAAGCTGCCGATCAGGGCGGACGGCTCGTCGCGGTCGATGACCACACGCGTTCCGCGCGGCAGGAGCACGCCGGGCGGCAGGGTGACCTGCAGCACCTTCTTCTCCTCGCCTTCCATCTCGATCACAACCGCGGCCACGACAGGCATGCCCGATTCCAGACGTCCGTCCTTGCCGGTCTGGCAGACCTGTTTGGCACCCGCTTCCGGACCCTTGCCGCAGATCTTGGTCCAGTTGGAGAAAATCAGCGGCGGCATCTGCTCGCCCTGGCCCTCGGCGGGAGCGGCCGGCGCAGGCTGCGCGGCAGGTGCGGCGCCCTTCTGTCCGGCCTTGGGAGCCGGAGCCTTCTGCTGCGCATCGGCGCTGACGGCTCCGAAGCCGACGATCAGGGCTGCGGCTGCAAGCGATGCAAACGTCCGGGCGACCGGCCGAGCCGGCACGCGCGCGAAGCGGTAGGTCATGTCGAACATTTCCTCGTTATTGCCAGCCGAGCCGGCACGATGGGCCGCGAGGCCGCCATGCCGCTGTCTCACCGCCAAAAAAGGCGACAGCGTGACGACGGCTGAGGGCTGATACCCGAAATTGTCCGCCGCGCGAAGCCCAAATTTGCCGGACCGCGTGCCAAATATACAGACCTGCGCGCTTCTGCGCCACGACGCGGTCGTCTTGCGACGGCAGCATCGGCAACGAAATTAGTGGCGGATTCGGCGCCGAATCGGAATGCAGTATGATTGATTGGCAGGTCATGAGACGCGCGACTCCCCGCGCCCCGCAATGGGCCGGGATGCCGAGTATGGGCATGCGGCTCCTTGGCGCATACATGTCGGTCCTGGCCGCGCTGTTTGCGGTCGATGTCGCGGCGGCAGAGCCCCGGCATGCCATCGCCATGCATGGCGAACCGGCCATGCCGCCCGATTTCCACGCGATGCCCTATGTGAATCCCGACGCGCCGAAGGGTGGCCGTCTGGTCCAGGGCGTACTCGGCACTTTCGACAGCCTCAATCCTTTGATCGTGAAGGGCCTCGCCCTGCCCTCCGTGCGCGGCTACGTGATCGAAAGCCTGATGGCGCGCGGCTATGACGAGCCGTTCACGCTGTATGGACTGCTCGCGCAATCGGTGGAAACCGACGACGAGCGCAGCTACGTCACCTTCAACCTCAATCCAAAGGCGCGCTTTTCCGATGGCAAACCCGTCACGCCGCAGGACGTGCTGTTCTCCTGGCAATTGCTGCGCGACAAGGGCCGCCCGAATCACCGCACCTATTATTCCAAGGTGGCGCGGGCTGAAGTCACCGGCCCGCATTCGGTGCGTTTCGACCTCGGCGGCAGCGGCGACCGCGAATTGCCACTGATCCTCGGCCTGATGCCGGTCCTTGCCGAACACGCGACCGACCCGGAGCGCTTCGAGGAAACGACCTTCACCGCGCCGCTCGGCAGCGGACCCTATGTCGTCAAGCATGTCGATGCCGGTCGTTCGGTGACGTTCGAACGCAGTCCGGATTATTGGGGCGCGGAATTGCCGGTCAATCGCGGCCTGTGGAATTTTGACGAGGTGAAGTTCGACTTCTACCGGGACGACAATTCCTATTTCGAGGCTTTCAAGAAAGGCCTCTACGACGTCCGTGCCGAGACCGATCCCACGCGCTGGCAGACCGGATACGATACGCCGGCATTGCGCGCGGGACGCTTCGTCAAGGATACGTTCTCGAACGGCCTGCCCAAGGGCATGAACGCATTGGTCTTCAATACGCGGCGGCCGGTTTTCGAGGATATCCGCGTGCGCGAGGCCATCGCGCTCCTGTTCGACTTCGAATGGGTCAACAAGAGCTTCTTCTTCGGGCTTCAGCGGCGCACATCGAGCTATTTCGAGGGGTCGGAATTGTCGGCCATCGGAAGACCGGCCGATGCGCGCGAGCGGCAATGGCTCGGCGAGTTTCCGCAAGCCGTGCGCGAGGACATTCTCGAAGGGCAATACAAGCCGCTGCAAAGCGACGGCTCGGGCCGCGACCGCGAGATGCTGAAACGCGCCCTCGCTTTGCTGGCGGAGGCCGGATACGAACTCGATGGCGCCGTGATGCGGCAGCGCGACACGCATGAGCCGCTGGCATTCGAAATCCTCGTAACCACACGCGATCAGGAACGGCTGGTCATCGCCTATGCCCGCGACCTCAAGCGTGCCGGCATCGCCGCGAAGATCCGGATGGTCGATGCCGTCCAGTTCGACCGCCGGCGCCTGACCTACGATTACGACATGATCCCCTACCGATGGGACCAGTCGCTGTCACCCGGCAATGAGCAGGCCTTTTACTGGGGTGCGGCCGCGGCCGATATCGACGGAACCCGCAATTACATGGGGGTCAAAAGCCCCGCCATCGACGCGATGATCGGGCATATGCTGCGCGCGCGCGGGCGGGAGGAATTCGTCTCCGCCACCCGCGCCCTCGATCGCCTGTTGATAGCGGGCTTCTATGTCGTGCCGCTGTTCCATTTGCCGGACCAATGGGTGGCGCGCAGCAGCGCAATCGCGTATCCGGACAGGACTCCTCTGTTCGGCTATCTGCCCGAAGCCTGGTGGCACCAGCCGGGTCAGCCATGATCGCTTGAACAGCCATGATGGCTTGAAAAATGACGAATGCCGACGCCGCCCGGCCCGCCGATTCAGTCCCGCACCAGCGGGTGCCGACGCTGGATGCGCTGTTCCGGTTCAATGCGGCGCGACACCCGAACGAGATCGCGCTGACCGCAACGGCGGGTGATGGCGATGGAGGCGAGGCACAAAGCTATACCTATTCGCACGCCGATCGGGTGATCGGCAGGATCGCCCGCCGCCTGCGCGAAGAGATCGGATTGCCCACCGACAGCGTGGTCTGCATCCAGCTTCCCAACCGCGTCGAGGCCATCTTTGCGGCCCTCGCCGTGACCCGGGCGGGTCTGATCCCGGCGTTCCTGCCGTTGCTCTGGCGGCGCGCCGAATGCGTCGCGGCGCTCACCCGCGCGCATGCCAAGGCCATCATCACCTGCGATCGCGCGGCCGGGTTCAACCATGCGCAACTCGCGATGGACGTGGCCGCCGAAGTGTTTCCGATCCGCGCCGTGATGGCCTTCGGCGCGGCTTTGCCGGACGGGGTCATCGCACTTGACGATACGTTGACGCGCGGGACGAATATCGAGCTCGATCTCGTCACCGGGGATGCGCCGCCCGATGAAGCCAGCAGTCTGGCAGCCATCACCTTCGATGTCGCGCTCGACGGGCCTCGGCCGGTCGAACGAGATCCGATCCAGTTGATGGCGTCCGGCCTGCTGATCTGCGACCGCGCCGCGATCGACCGGCAGGCCGCCATCGTTAGCACCATTCCTGCCGCCACCTATGCCGGACTGGCCTGTGTGCTGATGCCCTGGCTTGTGACAGCGGGGCGGCTGATCTGTCATGAGACGTTCGCGCCCGACGCCTTGTCCGCGGGCCTGCAGGACGAAGGCAGCGGGGCCGTTCTGGTGGTCCCGCAAAGCATTGCGCTCCGAATGCAGGATGCCGATCCGGCTATCTATGCGGGGTTCGACGCCATCATTGCCATCCACCGTGCGCCAGAACGGCTGGCGACAAGTCCGGCCTGGAATCTGGAGCGGCCTGGTCTGGTCGATGTCGCCGCCTTCGGCGAGATCGCGATGCTGGCCGCGCGGCGCAATCTCGGCAGCCGGGCGGCGCCTTGGCCGCTCGGGCCGGTCCGGATTGCCAGCGGCGCGGGCACGAAGGAGATCGCGTCCGTCGCTCTCCTGCCATCGGGCACACTCGGCATCCAGGGCCTGCTCACTGTCCCGCCGCGCAGGCAAGCGAACGACAGCGCTCCCGACCACACGGATACCGGCTATGGATGCGCACGCTACGCGGATGGTACGGCGTTGACGGTCAATGCCGCTCCGGCGGGCTTTGCCAATGTCGGGGGCTACCGCTTCGCCACCGGCGACCTGCAGGCGGCCTTGCGCAGCATCGATTCCGGCGGGCTGATCGCGGCTCTTCCGAATGCCTTGTCTGGCCACCGCCTGGCTGGACATGCTCGCAAGCTGGATGAAGTCCGCGAGACTTTGGATGAGCTGGGATTAAACCCGCTGGTGTCAGGCGCCTTCCGGCGCCCCTGACGCGTCCGAATGCCCGCGAATTACAGGACCCGATTGACCGGCCGTTAAGTCGGCCCGCTATACAAGTCTGCCTCCTGACCGGCGGGGAGGCAGCGCATGGCGATACAGGGACCGGTCGTTGTGATCGGCGGCAATCCGGATCTGGACCTGAGCGGCAAGCTCTCCGATGCCGGCGCCTTTCCGGTTATTGCCTGCGTCTGTCACGAAGCGCCCTCAGCCATTGTCGCCACAGAACCGGCTGCCATCC
>JAEVZN010000039.1 GCA_023392205.1 Pseudomonadota bacterium | reverse complement strand
GGGCTCAAGGTCCGGCAATTGCAGAAAGTCTGCTTCGAAGCCATCCGGCAACGCCTTGCGCATCTCCAGCAGATGCGCTGGCGTGTCGGCTACAATGCTGATCGACGACATGTGCGGGGCTCCGTTGCGTCGTTCCCGAGCCCCTCATATCTACGAAATATTGCTGCAAATTATAACGATCTGCGAAACGCCGGTTAAAGCGCGTTAACGATTGTGTTGGCGCGTCTTCGAACTGATCATGCCGCCAGCGCCTGCTCCAGATCGGCGATGATGTCGTCTTTATCCTCCAGACCGATGGACAGGCGTACGACGTCGGAGCCCGCGCCGGCCTGACTGCGCTGGGCATCGCTCAATTGCCGATGCGTGGTGGAGGCGGGATGGATGATCAGCGACCGCGTGTCGCCGATATTGGCCAGATGCGAGAACAGCTTCACATTCGAGACAAGCTTGATCCCGGCCTCATAGCCGCCCTTCAGGCCGAAAGTGAACACCGCCCCGGCGCCTTTCGGGCAATAGCGCTTGGCGAGATCATGGTAGCGATCGCCGGCAAGGCCCGGATAGCTCACCCAGGCGATCTGTGATTGCGCGGACAGCCATTGCGCAACGGCTTTTGCATTGTCGCAATGGCGCTGCATGCGCAGCGGCAATGTCTCGACGCCGGTCAGGATCATAAATGCGTTGAACGGAGACAGCGCCGGCCCAAGATCGCGCAGTCCGAGCACGCGGCAGGCAATCGCAAAAGCGAAATTGCCAAAGGTCTCATGCAGCACGATTCCCGAATATTCGGGCCGCGGCTCCGAGAGCATCGGATACCTGCCTTCGCGCGACCAGTTGAAAGTGCCTGCGTCGACGATCATCCCGCCGATGGAATTTCCATGACCGCCGAGAAACTTGGTCAGCGAATGGACGACGATATCGGCGCCATGATCGATAGGCTTGCAAAGATACGGCGTGGCCAGAGTGTTATCGACTATCAGCGGAACACCCGCGCGCCTCGCGATATTGGCGATGGCCTCGATGTCGGTCATCACACCACCAGGATTGGCAATTGACTCAATGAAGATCGCTTTTGTCTTGGGTGTGATCGCGCGCTCGAAGGAAGCAATGTCGTCAGGGTCCGCCCAGGCGACGTTCCAGCCGAAGCTCTTGAAGGCATGATTGAACTGGTTGATCGACCCGCCATAGAGCTTACTTGACGCGACGAATTCCTCGCCGGGCATCATCAACGCCTGCATCACCAGCACTTGCGCAGCGTGGCCCGATGCCGTTGCGAGACCCGCTGTCCCGCCCTCCAGCGCGGCGATCCTTTCCTCAAGCACCGCGCAAGTCGGATTGCCGATCCGGGTATAGATGTTACCGAATGTCTGCAGACCGAACAGTGACGCGGCATGGTCGACATCGTCGAACACGTACGACGTGGTCTGATAGATCGGTGTCGCGCGCGCGCCGGTTGTCGGGTCCGGCTGTGCCCCGGCATGAATGGCAAGCGTAGCAAAACCCGGTATGCGTTCAGTCATCGCATCTTCCCTCCGGCTGCGGTTGCGACGTCTCTCTTGAAGTTCCGGCGCTGGTTTATCCGAGCAAGATACAGGGTCAAGCCGCCAGCGGTGTTTTGCATCAATAAGGCAAGCTATCCCGTGAATGGTAGCAATGTCAGCAAATCATTCTAATCCGCCCGGCTATTCGGCGTTGTCCTTCTGCGCGCGCAACGTCGCAACCGTCGCGCCTCCTGTCTGGCTCTGCCGTTGCAGAGACAGGCGCTGCTTTCCTGCGCCCGGCAGCGGTGTCCGCTTGGAGGATAGGGTGCGGGAGTTTACGCCCATCCAAGAGATTTCTGACGACAACCGGCCATACTCGATCTTCGGGCAGCGGTTCATGACCACTAGTATGCCCGCCGCTTCGGCCAGTGCCGCGGCCGCGTCGTTGCGGACGCCAAGTTGCATCCAGATCACACGCGGTTTCGGCGCGAGGGCCAGAGCCTCCTGCACCACGCCTAGCGCGGCATCGGAGTTTCGGAAGACGTCGACCATATCCACGGATTCCGGGATATCGGATAAGGCGGCGTAGACTTTCTGGCCCAGCAACTCGCCGCCAGCCTGTCCGGGGTTGACCGGTATCATCCGGTAGCTGCGCTCAAGCAGATATTTGAATACGAAGAAACTCGGTCGGCTGGTTTTCGGCGAGACACCGACGACGGCGATGGTTTTGACGGTATTGAGAATGCTGCGGATATAGCCGTCGCTGTAATTGTCGTGATTCATTTTTCAGATGTGCCAGGTACCGGTCTGCAATGTTGGGACGTTGAGCGGGATGCGTATCATCCATCCGCCCAGTCGGGTGGTCTTTTTTCAATGAAGGCGCAGATGCCTTCATTCGCATCGCGGGTCATCATGTTGTCCGTCATGACCTCCGCAGCGTAGGCATACGCCTCGGCGAGCGGCAAACCGGCCTGCCGGTAAAAAGCCCGCTTGCCGGTCGCCACAGTCGACGAAGACTTTCCGGCAATACGCATCGCCAGGGCGAGTGCTGCGTCCAGCGCGGTGCCATTCGCAACGACATGGTTGATGAGCCCCAGCCGGCGCGCTTCCTCTGCGGTGATCGGATCGCCGGTCAGAAGCATATGCATCGCCGGTTTGTGGGCGATATTGCGGGTGAGGGCGACCATGGGTGTCGAACAGAATAATCCGATATCGACCCCCGGCGTGGCAAAGCGTGCGTCCCTCGCGGCGACCGCAAGATCGCAGGTCGCGACCAGCTGGCAGCCGGCGGCGGTCGCTACTCCTTGGACCGCTGCGATGACAGGCTGAGGCATCGCCACGATGGACTGCATCATCGCGCTGCAGCGCGTCATGACCTCTTTGAAAAATGCGCGTCCTCCGTCGGCATCCGAGCGCCGCCCTGTCAATTCCTTCAGATCGTGCCCGGCACAGAAGGCAGGCCCATTCGCCGCGATGACGAGGGCGCGGATCGACCTGTCGCTGGCAACATTTTCGAGGCTCTGCGTCAGTGCTTCGATCATCGCGACTGAAAGGCTGTTGCGCGCCCCGGGCCGGTTGAGGGTGAGGATCGCAACCGGACCATTGTTGTCGTGCAGGACATGAACGGCATCTGCAGCCTGAGCGTGGATATTCATGCGGCAAACCTTTGCGGCGGAAGTGTCATCATAGTATCCGATCCTGATGTCGGTCGCGACGCTGGCCGGGTGTCAGGGGAGGGATGTCGTGCGGGCTCCTGTAATGGCGAAGGATGACCTGGAGCATTTTCTCTCGCGCGAATTTCCGCAGGCCTTTCATCCGGAAAGCGGCATCCTCATCGAGCATGTCGAGCATGGCGGATGCCGGGTCCGGCTAGCTTATCACGCGCGGCATATCCGGCCCGGCGGAACGATTTCCGGCCCGGCCATGATGATGCTGGCGGATTTCGCATTATACGTGGCGGTACTCTCGGCCATCGGTCCGGTCGCGCTGGCGGTGACGATCAACCTGAACATCAATTTCCTGCGGCGGCCCGCACAACGCGATATCCTGGCTGAGGCGCGGATTCTGAAACTCGGGAAGCGGCTGGCGGTCATGGAGGTCCATATGTTTTCGGACGGCATGGACGAGCCGATCGCCCATGTAACGTCGACCTACTCAATCCCGCCGGAAACACGAGGTTAGTCGCAGGTAATATAAAACCATTTTTGTAACCTATTGTAATGTCAGCGGTTTGATCGACTGGGGAGCATTGACCGGCTGCGGCGCTTTCGCTAGAAGCAGCGCCAACTCAACCCCTCCGGACAATCGACCATGCAAACCTTTTCGGCGAAGCCCGCCGACGTCGAGAAAAAATGGGTGGTGATTGACGCCACCGGCCTCGTTGTCGGCCGTCTGGCGTCTATCATCGCCCTGCGGCTGCGCGGCAAACACAAGCCGAGCTTTACCCCCCATGTCGATGACGGCGATAATGTCATCGTCATCAACGCCGAGAAAGTCGTCTTCACCGGGCGCAAGCGCGACCAGAAGATCTACTATCATCACACCGGCTTTATCGGCGGCATCAAGGAGCGATCGGCCAAGTCGATCTTCGAGGGCCGCTTTCCCGAGCGCATCGTGGAGAAAGCAGTCGAGCGGATGCTGCCGCGTGGCCCGCTTGGCCGCAAGCAGCTCGGTAACCTGCGTGTCTATCCCGGTACCGACCATCCGCATGAAGCCCAGAAGCCCGAGGCGCTGGATGTCGGCGCATTGAACCGCAAGAACAAGGCAGCCTGACCATGGCCGAATCCGTTCAGTCTCTCGAAGGCCTTTCCGCGCTGAAGTCGCAAGACACCGTCGATCAGCCCCAGCACGTTCAGAAGCTCGACAGCCAGGGCCGCGCCTATGCCACCGGCAAGCGCAAGAACGCCGTGGCGCGCGTCTGGATCAAGCCGGGCTCCGGCAAGATCGTGGTCAATACCAAGCCGGTCGAAACCTTCTTCGCCCGCCCGGTTCTGCGCATGCTCATCCAGCAGCCGATCGTGGCTGCGAGCCGCACCGGTCAGTACGACGTGATCTGCACCGTATCCGGAGGCGGATTGTCCGGTCAGGCCGGCGCCGTGCGGCACGGGATTTCCAAGGCTCTCACCTATTTCGAGCCGGACCTGCGCACGCCGTTGAAGCGTGGCGGCTTCCTCACGCGCGATCCGCGTGTGGTCGAACGCAAGAAATACGGTCGCGCCAAGGCCCGCAGGTCCTTCCAGTTCTCGAAGCGCTGATCGCCGGGAACCAAAGCAAAACTTGTCATCAAAAAAGGGGGGCCAATTGGCCCCTTTTTTATGTGCGTTTTTACCGAAAATGCAGGGGGTGCTGGAAAGCAGGAAACAATACCTCGTCGGTATTTCTGTCAGTCAATTCGTAAGGCATCCGCCGCTGCGATTCCCGGACGGCGCGGGGACCGGCGCGACGAGGCACTGATGGCGCTCGATATTCCGACCCTGTTCCTGGTATCCACCTGCATCACATGTCTTCTCGGCATCTTTCTATTGGTCCTGTGGCTGCAGGATCGCTCGGTGCGGGCGTTGGGCTATTGGGCGGCCGCCTATCTGATCGGGGGCTGTGCCGTCGGATGGTGGGTCTTTGGACCGGGGACGCCCGCGACAAGCGTCGATCTATCCAGTGCGATGCTGTTCATCTGTTGCGGGCTGATCTGGAGCGGCGCCCGAAAATTTCACGGACGCCCGACTTTGCCGAGCGTCGCGCTGGCCGGAGCGTTCATCTGGCTCATGGTTACGCATATTCCGGATCTGATCGAACGCGACAATGCGCGCGTGGTGCTCAGCTCGCTCATCATTTCCTTCTATGCCGTCATGACGGCAACTGAATTGCGCTGGGATCGCCGCAAAGCGAAAGGACCGCGTGCCGCACGCGCTTTTCTAGTCCCCGTCATGCACGGTGCAATCTTCCTGTCGCCGATCGTGACGACATTGCTCGTTCCTGAGCCATCCCATAACGGAAACTGGTTTCCGCTCTTCGCGCTTCTGACCCTCCTTTACGTGGTCGGAACGGCGTTCATTGTGGTGGTGATGGCCAAGGATCACAGCGCGCTCGTTCACAAGACCGCCGCCATGACCGATCATCTCACCGGTCTTTTCAACCGGCGCGGCTTTCTGGAGGCGGCCGAAAAGCTGATCGAAAAGCAGCGCAAAGAAGGACAGCCGGTATCGGTGATGATGTTCGATCTCGATCACTTCAAATCGATCAACGATCGCTTCGGTCACGAAGCCGGCGACGACGCGCTGGTCGCCTTCGGAGAAACCGTAAGCTCGAGCATGCGCGTACACGATATTGTCGGGCGCCTGGGTGGCGAGGAATTTGCGGCCATTCTGCCCGGTGGCAGCGAGACGGCGGCCATGGTGGGCGAGCGCGTCCGCTCCGCGTTCGAGCTACGCGGTTATGAGATCGCTGGGCATGTCATGAATGCCACCGTCAGCATCGGCATTGCGCAAGCCCCGGCCGACGCTGTGCGCATTTCCGAGCTGTTGAGCCGGGCTGATCGCGCCCTTTACGCCGCCAAGACGTCCGGCCGCAATCGCATCTCGAT
>JAEVZN010000027.1 GCA_023392205.1 Pseudomonadota bacterium | reverse complement strand
GGGTTGCCACGCCCCCCTTATATCCGCGCGTCCTTGCCAGGCATGCGGATTTGAAGCGCACCGGCCGGCGTGGCGGAGTAGCTCAGTTGGTTAGAGCAGAGGAATCATAATCCTTGTGTCGGGGGTTCGAGTCCCTCCTCCGCTACCAAATCCCGGAAGCAAAGTCGGGCATCTGATCTGCGGGATTACCGCGGATCGGCTTGGTTCGTGCGAGCGCCTCAGTTCTTCAGGCGCGGAATGAGCCGCAGCGCATTTTCCCTGTCGATGGCCTTGAGGTCGTCGCCGCTGAAGAAGGCGGAGACGCCCTTGGTGTGGTCGGCGGCCGTGCGGTAGGGGAAGTCCGTCCCGTAGACGATCTGCGAGATCGGCACCATCTTGGCCAGCGCCGACAGCGTCACTTCGTTCGGCACCGCTGCGGTGTCGTAATGGAAACGGCGGATCTGCTTCTCGACATCGTCGCGGGTGAACTTGTCGCGATAGGGTGGGGTGGCCAGCGCCTGCACGGTGAACCGCTCGTAGAACGAGGTGAGCGATCCGCCGCCATGCGAGAAGATCCAGTTGATGTCCGGATATTTCTGCGCATTGCCGCTGAAGATCAGCGTGAAGATGGTGCGGGTCGTATCGGTGCCGAATTCGATCAGCGGCGCATAGATACCTTTCACCAGATTGACGCAGCAATTGGCGGCTGTCGGATGCGTATAGACGGTGGCCTTGCGACGATTGAGTTCCTCCCAGACCGGATCGAACTCGGCATAGCCGAGCCACTTGTCGCCGTAGCTGGTCATACAGCCGACACCATCCACTTTAAGCGTGTCGAAGGCGTATTCGATTTCCTTCAGGCTAGCGTCGATATGCGGCAGCGGCAGCATCGCGAAGGTGCCGAAGCGGCCAGGGTGATCCGCTTCCAGTTTCTTGGCATATTCGTTCGACTCGCGCGCCAGCCGCGCCGCCTGTTCGGCCGCGAAGGGCGTCACCTGCGGTGTGGTCGGCGATGTGATCGAGGTCGCCACGCCGCCCTTGTCCATATCGTCCAGTGTCTTCTGGATCGTCCAGTTGGCCATCGGCGGATTGGACTGCTTCACGCTCTTGATCGAGTCGAGCCAGGTCGGCGGCGAGATGTGATGATGCACGTCGATGCGGTGCGGCTTGGCATCCTGCGCGAATGCGCCGAAGCCCGCTGGCGTGCAGGCGAGACCGATGGCCGCCGCGCTTCCTTTCAGAAAGCCGCGCCGTGACAATCCGAAGCTCGCGCCGGTGCATGAGGGACAAGAATGAATCGATGGTGCCGCCGTTTGCAGCATGGTGGTTTCCTTCCCGAAGTTAAGTTTTTCTGTTTTGACGATTCAGCGATCGCAATGGCAGGATCGATCCGCGGATACTGAGACGCAAATGTTTTTTGCAGATTGCGGCGACGCGAATGGGACGCATGCGTGGCACGCGGGGGCGGACGCAGCGCGCGATCGATGCCCGCGGCCGGAACCCCTGTATGCGCGCATCTGTGCACAGGCCATACCACCGGCCATGCCGACAACCCTGCCATGTTGACGCCTCCGCATCGCCCGGTCAGGGTGAAAGGCCGGAATGCATGCGCGGGGTGCGGGAATGACCGGGGGATATCTTGTGGCCGCCATCCTGGCGGTGGCATTCCTTTACGGGATCTGGATTTTCAATACGCTCGTGCGTCAACGCAATCTGGTCCGCGAGGGCTGGAGCGGTATCGATGTGCAATTACGGCGGCGGACCGACCTCGTTCCCAATCTCGTCGAAACCGTCAAGGCCTATGCCGCGCATGAACGCGGGCTGTTCGAACAGATCACGCGGCTGCGCGCGGCCAGTCTCGCAGCCTCGGACGTGCGCGGGCAGGAAGCCGCCGAACGGGAATTGTCCGGTGCGGTCGGCCGGCTGCTGGCGCTCAAGGAGGCTTATCCCGAACTCAAGGCCAATCAGAATTTCCTCAAATTGCAGGACCAGTTGTCCGAAATCGAGGATCATCTGCAGATGGCGCGGCGCTACTACAATGGCAGCGTGCGCAACCTGAATATTGCGATCCAGTCCTTCCCTAATGTCCTGATCGCGCGGCCGATGGGGTTTACCGAAGCCGAGTTCTTCCAGGCGGATGCCGGCGAGACCGCGGCACCCGGCGTGAAATTCGAGCGGGCGGCATCATGATCCTGCTGCAGCTGTTTGCGCGCGCCGCGCTGGCGCTGACACTGATCGCGCTCGCGCCGGGTCTCGCATCCGCACAGGAACGTATCCTGCAATTCATCAGCGACGTGAAGGTGGAGACCAACGGCGATCTTCTGGTCACCGAGACGATTCGCGTCCTGGCGCAGGGCCGGGAGATCCGGCGCGGCATCCTGCGCGATTTTCCGACCAGTTATAATGCGCGCGACGGCCGCCGCGTCGAGGTCGGCTTCGATGTGCTGTCGGTTGCGCGCGACGGCAACGCGGAAACCTATGCGACCGAGCGACTGTCGAATGGCGTGCGGATTCGCATCGGCAGCGCGGAGCGCACGATCCCCACCGGGCCGCATACCTATACGATCCGCTACCGGACCACGCGGCAGATCGGCTTCTTTGAAGATTATGACGAATTGTACTGGAATGCGACCGGGACCGGCTGGACTTTTGCCATCGACGTGGCCGAGGCGCGCATCACTTTGCCGTCGCCGGTGAATTTCATACAGACCGCATTCTATACCGGACCGCAGGGCGCCCAGGGCAAGAATGCCGTTATTGTCGACCAGCGGCCGGGTGCGATCGTGTTTCGCACCACGCGGCCGCTGCCTCCGCGCCAGGGCCTGACTGTCGCCGCCGCCTGGCAGAAAGGTGTTATCGCCCCGCCCACACAGGCCCAGCTCGCGCAATACTGGCTGCGCGACAACCTCCCTCTGGCCGTCGGTCTCGGCGGACTGGCGCTGCTGATCGCCTATTACATCTATGCCTGGGTCCAGGTCGGCCGCGATCCGAGACGCGGCACCATCATCCCGCTTTTCACGCCTCCAAAAGGTTTTTCGGCGCCTGCGGCGCGCTACGTGAAGATGATGGGTTTTGACGCTCGCGTCTTCAGCGCCGGGATTCTCGATCTTGCGGTGCATGGCGGGACACGAATCGTCGATACTCCGGCGCAGATGCAACTGGTCCGGCAGACCGGCGGCACCGAACCGGACAAGCCGGTCAAGGCCATGGCCGATGTGCTGTTCCAGTCCGGCAATACGCTGACGCTGAGCAACAGCAATCACGCGCAGGTCGCCGCGGCCAAATCCGCCCTGCGCAACAGTCTGGCGCGGATGTATGTCGGGCCAGTCTTTGCGAATAATTATCGCTGGTCGGCCATCGGTGCGCTGCTCTGGCTCGGGCTGACGGCGGCGGTGGCGCTGGCGACGTTGTGGAGCCACGGCTCCGATACCGCAGGTCTCATGCTCTTTGCGACGGCCTTTGCCGCACCGGCGCTGCTGGTCGTGGTTGGATTGCTGGTGGGTCTGGTGCTCGGGCGCGCCGGCGTCCTGTTGTGCGTGGTCGGGATCGGTTTTGGCGGTGTGTTT
>JAEVZN010000011.1 GCA_023392205.1 Pseudomonadota bacterium | reverse complement strand
GCGCCGAACGCGTTCGCCTGATCTGCCGTGAAGACAAGCTGGAACGGCTGTTCGCGGAACTCGCCATTCACAAGATCGATCTCGTGATCGCCGATCAGCCGCTGCCGTCCCAGCTCGGCGTGAAAGGTTACACTCATACGCTTGGCCGTGCCCAGATCGCTTTCTACGCCATCCCCAAACTCGCGGCCCGGTACCGGAAAGGCTTCCCGCAGTCTCTGCACGGCGCGCCCATGCTCTTGCCGGGCGACGGAGCGGCGATGCGAGGGGCGCTCACGCGGTGGTTCAGCGAGCATCAGGCCGAGCCGCAGGTGGTCGGGGAGTTTGACGACAGCGCGCTGATGAAGGCCTTCGGCAAGGCGGGGACGGGCATTTTCCCGGCTCCCGTCATCCTGGCCGACGAGATGCGCAGTCAATATGACGCAGAGATTCTCGGTCACGCAGACGGCGTTGCCGCAAAATATTACGCGATTTCTATTGAGCGAAAACTGATACACCCGGCTGTCGTGGCAATCAGCAAAGCGGCAAAGTCAGAACTGTTCGCGGAGGATAGCGTCTCACCGTCCTGACCCACGTTTTGTGGCCGCAACTTGCGTCGCCCTTCACGTCGCCAGTTCCGCCTGACGCGCTTACTAGCCGTCCAGCCGCCTGTAAGAAGCAACGCCGTGATCCGGCGACACCCGTAGCGACTGTGTGGCAAACTCAGTCAGTGAACTATGGCAGAGAATCAGCTTCGGTTAGTCGGCAACCACAATAGTCGAAAACCGACACGCCGAAAATTCGTGTTGATAGCCCAACTTGCGTTTGGAGCTTTCTGAAATGTAGTCGGTGACGGCGAAGAAAACGCCGGAGAGACGGCTGCGGTGGGCGATGCTATGGCGCGCACTCTTACGTACAAGAGCCGCATTCCCGAGGCGTTCTATTATCCGAACAGCACCTGGCGCCAGTGGCACGGCGGATACAAGTTCGAATCGCAGCCCGGCGTAGCCCATCTGGATGCTGCCGCATTCTTCTACTTCTACGCCACAGGCGTGACACCAGCCATGGAAGCCAAGATGGTAGGGCAGGGCTCCCAGTAAGCCGTGGGACTTCTGGATTCTCAGGGCAATCCGCTGGATGGTGGCAAGACCTATAGGCTGCGCGTATTGCCCAATGCTCCAGTGAAGGATTTCTGGTCAGAAATCGTGTACGACAACCGGACCCGTTCCATGCTTCAAACCGATCAAGACTTCCCCCAAGTCAGCAGTTTGAATACAGGCTTAGTTGTCAACCAGGATGGTTCAGTGGACGTATACTTCGGTCCAAAGGCCCCATCCGGCATGGAACACAACTGGATTCAGACGATACCCGGCAAGGGTTGGAACATGCTATTGAACCGCCCCGGTTTCACCGGAGGCCATTTTGTTTGAGTCCGCCGGCATGGCCGGCTCTTGCAGCATGGCATAGTAGCGTGCCTCGGCTTCCGCCGGCGGGATGCTTCCGATGGGCTCCAGCAGCCGGCGATTATTGAACCAGTCGACCCATTCCAGCGTGGCGAACTCGACCGCTTCGAACGAGCGCCACGGACCGCGTCGATGGATGACTTCGGCCTTGTAGAGGCCGTTGATCGTTTCGGCGAGCGCATTGTCGTAAGAATCGCCAGCGCTGCCGACGGAAGGCTCAATGCCCGCTTCGGCCAGACGCTCGGTGTATCGAGTGCTGACGTATTGAGAACCTCTGTCCGAGTGATGCACCAGGCCGGCTCTGTGTGCGGGCCGTCGTTCGTGCAGGGCCTGCTCCAGCGCGTCGAGCACGAAGCTGGCGTGCGCCATCCGGGAGACGCGCCAACCGACGATCCGGCGAGCATAGGCATCGATGACGAAGGCCACATAGACGAAGCCCGACCAGGTGCTGACATAGGTGAAGTCCGAGAGCCACAGCGTGTTCGGTGCAGAAGCATGGAAGTCCCGGTTCACATGATCGAGCGGGCACGGCGCCGCCTTGTCCTGCACCGTTGTCCGGATCGTCTTGCCGCGGATCGCCCCTTCAAGGCCCATCTGACGCATGAGCCGGGAGACGGTGCAGCGGGCGATGTCGAAGCCTTCCCGCCGCAACTGCCGCCAGACCTTGCGCACGCCATAGACCCGGAAGTTTTCCTCGAAGACGCGCCGAACCTCGATCTTCAGGGCTTCATCCCGCTTCGCGCAAGGAGACCGCCGAGAGGGGGCGCGCTGCCTGGCGACATGGTCGTGATAGGTCGACGGGGCGATCGGCAGCACCTTGCAGATCGGCTCGACCCCATGCGCCCGGCGATGATTGTCAATGAAGGCGATCATGGCTTGACCGGCGGTCGAGCTCCGCCTGAGCAAAATACGCAGATTCCTTGCGCAGAATCTCGTTGGCCTGACGCAGCTCCCGGTTCTCACGCTCCAGGGCCTTCAGCTTCTCAGCCACCACGGTGGGAAGGCCGGCGCGCACGCCGCTGTCGACCTCCGCCTTCTTCACCCACTCATTGAGAGACTGCGCCGTGCAGCCGATCTTGGCCGCGACCGAGGACACCGCTGCCCAGCGCGATGAATGCTCCTTCTCGTGGTCGAGAACCAATCGCACCGCCCGGGCGCGCACTTCCGGAGAAAACCTGTTCGTCGTCTTGCTCATGATGGCTCCACCTTCTCAAGGTTTGGAGCCTCCGGCAAACCCGGGGCGGTTCACATCCTGTTCCGGACCGTCGTTTCAGGAGTGGTGTCGAAGCCGTGGCCTAATGGTCAGTCTCTGAACATCGAACCAGACAACGTGCTTCCCCAGCATCCACCTCCGCTGACGCAGCCAAGGCAAACTTAGGCGGGAGCGTGAACGCAGCGCGATGCACTTCGGGCGTGTAGTAAAACGTATGCGATCGCAGCTCTTTGTAAAGCTCCCTCAAAATCTTCACCTGAGGGCGTAGGGCTTTGTGGCTTTCTCCTGCCACCAGCAGGGCCAGCATGCCCCCAGCATAGGTAGGGACGGGCGCAAGAAAGGGCCTGACCGCATTGAAGGACGAACCCAGTCGGGCGCAGACGCGGTCCAGCTGTTGTGGCTGGTAAAATGGCGCGCCGCTCTGCAGCGAGATGATGCCCCCCGGTTGGAGCAGGTTCCGGCACCGTTCATAGAACGTGGCCGAAAACAACTGCTCGCCGGGCCCAATCGGGTCCGTGGAGTCGATAATGACGACATCGAACTTCCTCTCCGTCGTGGCGACAAATTCGACGCCGTCTCCGACGATAATGCTCGCGCGCCGATCTTCAAAAGCGCCGCCTGAAACCTCCGGGAAGAACCGCTTCGCGAGTTCGATCACATCGCCGTCGATCTCCACGAGCGCGACTTCCGCGACGGGGTGCTTCAGCACCTCCTTAAGGGTGCCGCCGTCACCTCCGCCGATGATGAGCACGTGCTTGGCCGAGCCGTGAGCCATGAGCGGCACGTGCGCAATCATTTCGTGGTAGATGTGATTGTCGCGCTGCGTCAACTGCACCACGCCATCCAGAACCAGGACGCGTCCAAACAGACGCTTCCCGAACACTAGCACGTCCTGCATTCCGGTGTGCGACTGATGCAGTACGGCATCTACGGTGAACACCTGAGCGTGATGCTCGTAGAGCTTCTCCTGGAACGAGTTCACGGCATTACTCCCCGCCGGTGCTCGGAAATGGTCAGCATTCGTGGACGGAATGCGTGGCGGAGCACTTCGATAGCTTTGTGAGGCTGAGCGTCGCCGCACATAAACACATCAACCGCGGCGTAAGTGCAATCCGGCCATGTGTGGATCGAGATGTGACTCTCGGCGAGCACGGCAACACCCGTGATCCCACCGTTGGGCGTGAAGCAATGAAGGTCGATGTTAAGAAGCGTCGCGCCCGCGGCCTCCGCAGCATCGCGCAACGCCGCCTTTACGACCTCGATGTCGTCCAAACTCGATGCCTGCCACAGATCGATGATCAAATGCGTTCCGGCGAACCGCATTCCATCCCGTTCGACGAAGTGGTCGAGCCTATGGGCGGTCTCGCTCGGCAAGACGTGGATCGGAGCGAGGGGCCTGACCCGCTCGGCATGGTGCGAACGTCCGTCTTGATGACGGATGTCGAGAGAGTTCGAGAGCGCAGCCATGCTGACGCGGGACGTGTTTTCCATTCAATCCTCCACGCTGCAGATACCTGCTATTCTACCGGCACAAAAGGGCGCCGTAGGGCTGTACGGATGGTGCGAGCCTCAGACGAGCTGGGGCTCGCGGACTTTTAGGACAGTCAGTTTCCGGATCTCGCCAGTACGTGTTTCCCAGGTGATTGAGTCACCCACCCGGACCCCGATCAACGCTGTGCCGATGGGCGTCAGAACGGAGATCTTGCCGTTTGAGATATCCGCTTCGCCTGGGTAGACGAGCGTCACCTGCTGAACCCTCCCTGTGGATTCATCGCGGAAGGCAACTTCGCAGTCCATGCACACGGTCTGCTCCGGGCGACCTTCCGCGAGCACATGGGCCCGCTCGAGTTCATCCAAGAGAACGTTAGCAAGATCGGGCATTCTGCTCGCCGCCGCGCTGGCAAGCATCGAGAGCTGCTCGAAGTCTCGGGACGTAAGGGTTATTTGCGGGCTGAGTTCACGAGTGGGGGTGCTCGTCTTCGGCGCTGCCATTGTCATCTCTCCTTTGGTTTCAAGCCACCGGTCAGGCCGCCGCCGGGCCGGGGGTGTGATCGTCATCCCAGCAACCTTGATGCGTGTTGTTCGGGTGGGCTTTGAGAGCGGCGCGCGCCGGCTCAATTGGCTCTTCTCGAACGTGCTTGCCCTGAATGAGCCTCAGACGGGGCCTGGCTCGATACGCGCTGCGGCCCGACGAATCCTTGAACTCGTGTGGTTTTTTGTCCATGACGCATCCTCCGCCGCAGGCTCGTCGCCTGCGGCTTGTGAAAAAAGCCCGCACTAACGCCGCCTTTGACCTGCAGCGAGCGGATTTAAGATGGTTTGCTGTGTTGCCAATGACGCACAGCCGCAAGGGCGATTAAGCGTCTATCGGACTTTTAGATGGTCCCCGAGCTTGAGATGCGAAAGCGCGCACTGAGCTCGGGGCTAATTGCCCGCGATCAGTTTACCTGCGTGACACAGGCCTCGGCAAAAGGTCGGGAAGTTCGTCATGATAGAACAACATTTAGGCATTCCCGCGGGGAAGTCAAATATGACATTTCGCTGGTCTTGATCCCGGCGCGATTTTTTAAAATCTCGCCGAGGTCCGGCACGCGCCAAACATCATCTGTTCGCGCAACGTGCCGCGCTACGGTCATGGCGGCGCGCGTAGCTTCTCATGCGGAGCGATGACAGGATGCTGTGATCGGCAGAGCTTCCATAGGCGCAGCCGAAATCTACCGGTGTCTCAAGCCGGGAGAGGGAACGAGGGCGGTTCCTTAGCCTACGTCGGTCCGTGAAGCGCTAGCCCGGCCGATCCCGGAGGTGGTCAGGCCGCCGCGCGCCAAGACGGGAGCTCCTTATTCCGTGCACCTGACGCCACCTCGCCTGCCGAATGGCGGGCTAACGCGCGCACGACGCGCTCTCCTCGTGGCGGGCGGATGCGCGCCACCATCCGCTCCTAGTGCCTGATCGGCAAGTGGGATTTTCGAGATCTCCGCAGGATTAGTCTGGTCGAGAAGAATTTCGCGGCTATGTCCTCTGCCGGGAGGGCATGAACCCGGACCTTTCTGCTCACGAGGCGAGCGAGTGTCGCAATGGCCAGGCGCTCAAGTATTTGCGCAGACAACGGGGTGAACCGCGGCGAACGACGTGGCCTTCCCACTTCAGTATCATGAAGACCGCACGGGACAGCAATTAACGAACCAACCGAAAACGCAAATTGGACTTACGGCAGAACTGGCTGTGCACATAGTTCACCGATTCAGGCGTCGGGTTTTCCACGAACCCCGTCGCAAGTTAGCTCCGAAGGGTCTGTTCTGTTAGAGCTTCCAAGACGTTCAAAGTCCGTCACGTGTTTTCGGCAGGAGGCGCGCAATGGGTAAAGTCAAAAAGGTTAGTGTCAAAACTTGTAACCAGCGTACGCTCGACGATGAGCTTGACCAACAGTTGGAGCAAACGTTTCCCGCAAGTGACCCTCCAAAAATTACGCGCACTCCTCGTAAAACGAAGCGTTCCACGCCGGCAAAGCTCTCGACGCCGGCAGAGAGGAAATAGTAGGGAGTGGTGGTCCACTGAGTTCGGATCTTTCCCGGCTGTGCCCGGCGGCATCGGGCTTGATGCCGACGTGCACACCATCCGTGTCGGTCTGAACTACCGCTTCGGCGGCGGCCTCTGGTAAGCTTTTTACTGACGACGCACTGAAGTTCCCATCCGAAACTCCAATGACTTCAGGCCCCGGCAAATGCCGGGGCCTTTTTTCGTTTGCGCTAGGCTGCCTTCGCCGTGAGCCGATCGCGCACGGCAAAGCTCATCAGCGGGCCAGAGCTGCCGCACGACATTATCGTAGGCGAATTTGCGGCCGAGAGCTCGCCGTTGAAAATCTTGGACGAGGCCCGCGTCGATGATGGTGAAGCCGGTTTTCCTGACCAGGATGCAGATCGACAGGATGGCCAGTTCCTTCCTGACCGGCGCGAAATGACCGATGGCATCACGGTCGGCAATCGCGACCTCGATATCTGCCAGCGATACGCGCGGAGCAATGGCGACCGCAGAGGGCGCCGCTCCTTCATATGTCGCTTGTCGGAGATGCCAAACCGCGTGATCCGCGAAAATAGTCCGGAAATAAAGTACCGGAGTAACGAATAGGTCGGAATGCCGCAGCGTTCTGCAAGCACAGGGCGAATAATCTTGCACCTGCAACGGCTGGGGGTGAGAAATGACGAGTTTAGAGCGCGAGCACGCAAGCCCGACGCATCCAACTTGCAGGAGACCGAAACGTGTGAACGTCGTCGTTTCTGCCGCCAAAGGGGGATTATTCGGCGCGGTGATCGCGTTGCTAGTGCATTTTCAAGAGCAACAGATGCATGTGCTCGTGGGGGCGCTGTTCGGATACTTTCTCATGTTTGGTATCCTTGGGTCTGTGGTCGCTGGTCTGCGCAATTGGATCAAGAGCCGAGCTTAGGCAAACGATTCCGTGACCTGCGTTGCGCGCTGACACGTCAAATGTCAGCATCCGAGTATGGCAGCAGGCTCCGGCGTCAATGAAGATTCAAGGCCGCCGGTCAGGCTGGATATAGGCGTTTGACTCGGGCGACATCGCTTTCATCAGCGCCATGCGTACTACGGCCCGGGTCCCGGCCATGTCGCCGCCGCGGAGCGCCGCATCGATGATTCGCCTGGCGGCCACGCGCGACGATGGTGCCGGGGGCAGCGCGACCACCCGCTCGGCGGCGTCCTTGAGCGTGAACAGGATCGTGCCGTCGCCAAGCCGGATCGGGGGCATCAGCAGCCGCGCCCAGTTTTCGCGCGCGTGGGTGTTCTGCAGGACCTCTCCGGCCGACACATTTCTGTTGAGCACATCGGCCCCCGATACTCGACAAGTGCCTGATCATACAGCGGTATCAGGTGGAGGGCAGGCCGGCGGCCCGCGCTGTCCACAGGTCCGTCTGCGCGGCAGCCGTGCGGGCGGGATTAAATCGGAGGCTCGTGCGGCTCTCCGTAAGCTCCGCCGGCCCAACGGGAGGTCACCAAGAGCGGCGCGGCACGCTCCAGCTCCATCAAGAAAGCTGCGAGGCCTTGGTAGTGAGTGAGGACGAAAATAGGCGCGCTATGCATAACATCTTCTGAGTCGGGCCGAAGTTTCTCTCAGCCCGGCGACGACGTGGCTTGCCAACACAGGCTACGACCCGGTGTATGGCGCGCGGCCGCTCAGGCGTGTCATTCAGCGGCATCTGCAGAACCCGCTCGCCACCATGCTGCTGTCCGGTACCGTCAAGGACGGCGACACCGTGTCGGTGACAGTGCGCGACGGGAAACTCGCCATCAACGGCGACAAGCTTGCCAAGGCTGCCTAGGTGCCGAAATGACAGCGACGCCACACAGCATCGACGATGAAGCCATCGCGACCGAGGCCGTCGACATGGGGACATTGCTCGCGGAGAACAAAGCGCTGCGGGAGGAAAACAGATCGCTCCATGATCGCCTGCTCCGTGCATTGGCGGAGGCCGACGAAGCCGCCCGGCACTGCGACCGAGGTCGTCGAAGAGGGCTACACGCTGCGTGACCGGCTTTTGCGTCCGGCCCGTGTGGTGGTTTCAAAGGATTCTGGCAAGAAATCTGAGAAGTCGTCGCCGTCGACGCCGGAAGCGGAAGACAACGAGCTGGGTTCGCAATGGCGCGCTCGTCGAATCGATCCGTAGAAAAAAATGGACGCCACGATCGTGGAATTGGATCAGCGCAGGACGGGAGAATCAATTGGCAGCCGATCCTTATACGGTTCTGGGTGTGAAGCGGGATGCGTCGCAAGACGACATCCAGAAGGCCTATCGCAAGCTCGCCAAGAAGCTGCATCCGGACTTGAATCCGGGAAACAAGAAGGCCGAAGAGCAGTTCAAGGAAATATCTGCAGCCTATGATCTCCTCGGTGATACGACGAGGAGAGCGCGCTTTGATCGCGGTGAAATCGACGCTTCCGGCCAGGAGCGGCCGGCGCAGCACTTTTATCGCGATTTTGCCGAGGGCGGCGACCATACCTATTCCAGCGATGCCGGCTTTGCGGATTTTGCGGATGCCGAGGACATCATCTCGGAAATCTTCGGCCGGCGCGCGCGATCCAGCGTACGCACGCGCGGCTCGGATATTCGTTACAACCTGACGCTCGGCTTTCTGGACGCGATCAACGGCGGCAAGCACCAGCTCACCCTACCTGATGGGTCGAATCTCGACGTCACCATCCCGCCCGGCATCAGTGATGGTCAGGTGTTGCGGCTGCGCGGCAAAGGCCGGCCTGGGCTCAACGGCGGGCCCCCGGGCGATGCCCTGATCGAAATCGAGGTCCGGCCGCATCCGGTCTTCAGGCGCAAGGGGGACGACATCCACGTCGAACTGCCTCTCCCGCTCGCCGATGCAGTGCTCGGGGGCAAGGTGAGCGTGCCAACGCCGGGTGGTCCAGTGACCATGACGGTGCCGAAATGGTCGAATACCGGAACAGTGCTCCGCCTTAAAGGTAAGGGTGTGCCACGCAGCGGAGGCGCGCGTGGCGATGAATTTGTCGCGCTCAAGGTGATGCTGCCCGACACGCCGGATCCGGAGCTTGAGCGCCTCATCGCAGAATGGCGGTCGGCGAAGGCAGCCCGTTCGCAAGAGTCCGTGGAGGCGTGACCATGCACACCGGTGAGTTCCTGGCTCAGTCGCAGCTCGACGCTAAGGCGCTTCATGCATGGATCGAGGCCGGCTGGTTGCGGCCGAGCGAAAGCCGTTCGGGGCGTCAGTTTTCTGACATTGATCTGGCGCGGGTACGATTGATCGCCAATCTGCGTGGCGATCTGGGCATCAACGACGAGGCCGTGGCCGTTGTGCTCGATCTGATCGATCAGATTCACGGTCTTCGCCGCTTGGTGCGCGAGCTTCTGGACCGGCGCCAGCCTCCATGATTTCGATCCGGATCAAGGTTCCAACGCGCTATCCAGTCTTTGTCACCTGGACGCTGATCGTCGTCAACGATCTGGTAACTTCGTGCAACCCGGTTTTGCTCGCACGGGGCTTGAGGTGTTTCTGCCGCGCTTCGCGCTGATTCCGACGCGCTATTCGCTGCCATACGTCTACGGCTCAGATATCACGCCGAGCGACTTTTGCCGGATGGAGGAGGCGGCAATGGCATTGAAGGATGAGTTCGCAGAGGCACGGGGCCGGTGGAAACTGCTTACCTTCTATGAGAAGTTCGAGCATGGCGCGATCCTGCTGCTTAGCGCGTTGATCTCGTTGGTTGTCGTGCTCGCGGTGTGGAATCTCATTCTGAAGGTTTTGGCCAGTATAGTTTCCGCCAATTTCGATCCGACAGACTATGAAGTGTTCCAGGCGCTGTTTGGCATGATCTTTACGGTGATCATAGCGCTCGAGTTCAAGCGCTCGCTCTTGGTCAGTGCGGAGCGCAAACAGAGCATCGTGCAAGTGCGTACGGTTGTTCTGATCGCATTGCTCGCGATGGTGCGAAAGCTCATGATCCTGGATCTATCGAGCACGGATGCTTCGAAAGTGCTCGCGCTTGCAGCGACAATTGTGGCGCTTGGCGGCGTGTATTGGCTCGTCCGCGACCAGGATAATCGTGATAGCAGAAAGTCCTAGAGGTAGCGATGCGTTCGGTATCGATCGAAATGCGTGACCACGTGCGTAAGAAAAACTGACAATCGCTTTTCGACCCTGGTTAACACTAAGCGAAAACTCCACTTTCCGACCGGCGCACTCGAAGTCTGTAGTGCCAATCCCTTTGTTACCGCGACAGTCGAGTTCCTGAAGGGCTCATAACAACCGTATTGCGATGATTGACATGTTGGCCGGAAGCGCGGCAAGCAAGAACGGAGGGGCAATGTCTGCGTCGCTGAACCTGCGGCGATGACCCTCGCGTGAGCGTTGAACAATGGGAGCCGCCAGCTGCGAGGAGGGATAAGCCCCCGGACAGGGAAGGAATTGCGCGCGGACTTAGAGGAGGGCTTAGGGGACGGCGCCGATAGAGCAACTTGCACTGTGGGGCTCTGGTTCGCGCCTGAACTCGAACGCCTTCTGCGGCAGGCCGTGCAACTCGCAAAATTGCCGCTGATTCAAGTCACTACGCTTCGATGCTTCATGATGTGCTCGCCAGAAATCCTCACGCTGACGCTTCCAAGGTCGTTTGTTCGCTCGCGATATGGACTCTCCTCATTTAGAAATCGAGGGCGAGAACAGATCGTGTTCATGAGCCTTCGGACATGTGTGCGAGAAATGGACGCTTACGGCTCGCCCGCAAATTCCCTGCAGACTTGAACTGAATTCCCTGTTCTTGAGAGACATTTCCCTGTTATTTTTCGTAGGGAATATCCGGAGTTAGGCCCGATTTTATTGAACAAAAGTGCGGTCTGACGCTCCCGAAACTCCAATTCGGCCGATTTTCCCTGTTCTTTTCCCTGTTAGCAGGGAAATGTGAGTGGAGACGGGTTCGCATTGCACTGCGTCGCCAGCCAATCCGTCGAAAATCGCTGACACCGGAATGAATGGCGGGGGCTCCGGGAAGGAGCGGTGTCATCACGCGCCGCGTCTCGCGCTTGGCGACAAGTCGAGACCGACACCTCACGAGTCAACCGTTCAGCCGGCCAGTGTTCGCTCGCCTAACGACTGAATGCGCGTTATGGGTGACGATGTGGCTGTATGCAGCATCAACGATCTGAAAATCCGGAGTGAAAATGCTTGTTCTGTATCATGCCCCCACGGCGGTCTGTGCTGCCAAGGTTCGCCTAATTCTGGCGGAGAAGCAGCTCGACTATACCGGGCACATGTTGAACCTGGGCGCGGGCGACCAGTTCAAGCCGGATTATCTGAAACTCAATCCGAACGCTGTCGTCCCGACATTGGTGCATGATGGCCATGTTCTGATCGAATCCACGGTCATCAATGAGTATCTCGAGGATTGCTTCCCTGACATCCCGCTACGCCCTGCCGATCCGTTCGGCAAGGCGAAGATGCGCGTATGGACCAAGAAAGAGGATCTGATCCACGATGCGATCAACACCATGACCGCAACGATCGTATTCCGGCAGGACTTGTTGCAGAAGCCGCAGCGTGAGCGCGAAGCGCGCTATGCAAAAATACCGGACCCTGCGAAGCGCAGGAAATGGGAAAGGATGATGAGCGAAGGCTTTGAGTCGGACATCGTTTCGGAAGCGCTGGTGCGGCTGCAGCGTCACTTCATGTACATGGAGCAGTCACTGGGAGGATCGCGCTGGCTTGTCGGCGACCAGTTTTCACTCGCCGATGCAGGTCTTCTGTCGTTTTTCTATCGTCTCGAATTGCTGGGATGTGAGGCGCTCTGGCAGCGCCACTGTCCGCGCGTGTCGGAATGGTACGACCGGTCCGGCAGCCGTCCGAGCTTTGAGAAGGCGATCAAGGCATTTATCTCGCAGCAGGATCTCGACCGCTATCGAGTGTATGCGCAGGCGTCGGCTGATGAGGTCGCGCGGCGATTGCCCGCGTTTGCCGACGCGGCCGAGTAGGCCCTGCATAGGGAGGCCGCGCCAATCGCTGAGAGGAAACAGCGTGGAAGTTTACTGAAGTGTTCGGCGCGGCGTAGCGTTAAATGCGAACGTCGTCGCGACCTCATGTCCATATCGCAATGGATTGTCTAAGCGACCGAATTCTTCAATTCGCCGATATGTTCGATGCGTGCGGACAGTACATCGCCGGATTTCAGAAACTGGCCTGCGGCACTTCCCACACCGGCGGGCGTGCCGGTCAGTATGATGTCTCCCGGCCAGAGGGTGAGAGACCTGGATAGATCGGAGATCTGTTCGGCTATTGTGAAAATCATCTGACTGGTGTTCGAGTTCTGCTTGATATCGCCATTGACGGAGAGAGAAATGCTGAGGTTCTGCGGATCGGGAATGGACGCAGCTGGCGTTATCCAGGGTCCAAGCGGACAGGCCGTATCGAAGCTTTTGTGCGCGACCCAGTCGAACCGGAACGGGGAGTGAACCGCCATTCCGTTGCGGCGGCTGAAATCGCGGGCGGACAGATCGTTGGCGATCGTGTAACCGGCGACACATGTCAGCGCATCGTCGATTGAAATGTTTCTGGTCTTGCGCCCAATCACCGCAACAAGCTCGACCTCCCAGTCGAGCTTTGTCGAACCGGACGGGATCTCGATCGGGTCGTCCGGACCGATCACGCTGCGCGAAGACTTGATGAAATGCCATGAGCGGAGCCCGAGCGTATGCGGGTCCGGGTCGGGCTCGACATTCGCAACCTTGGCCATTTCCGCCACATGGTCGCCGTAATTGGCTCCGGCGCAGAATACGGTACCGGGCAGGGGAATTGGCGCCAGCAATCGCTGTTGCCCGAGCGGTGTGCCGGATAGGTTTCCGGCCATAGCCCGGTCTATCGCAGAATGAATGCGTGCCTGCGCGCGCGTCCAGTCTGCGAGCACCCCCAGCATGGTCAAGTCGCTGGCTTCGCCCGATGCCGTGTTCAGATCATACAGCATCTGTTCGAGCACGATGCCAACCCGCGCTTGTGCGCCGGCATCGTAGGAAACAAGACCGAAGGGCTGCATGCTATTCTCCAGACAGGAACAAAAAATCCCTGCGGAGTAACTCCGCAGGGTTGGCCTGATCGCGTGGTGCGAAGCCTTTGAGATCATTCGATGGTGATTTTCGCCTTCTCGATCACCGGTGCCCAGCGGTCGTGGCTCTCCTTGATGAGCGCGGCCATCTGTTCCGGAGTGCTGCCGAAAGG